>CAYUGW010000205.1:0-7132 GCA_964444245.1 uncultured Blastocatellaceae bacterium
GAAACGCGGTCAAAGACCGCTTGCTTAACTATCGGGTTAGTGTTTTTGAAATAGTTTCTAATATTTTAACGAATCCGCGATTTAAAAAGACAGTTTTTCGCCGGACGATTTGACGAATATAATTAGTAAATGAAACGATTATAATAATGAAAATCAAAGACAAAATTATACTCGTTACGGGCGGCGCAAACGGGATCGGCAAGGCTCTGTGCGAAAGGTTTTACGCGGAAGGCGCGAAAAGGATTTTTGTTGCCGATCTCGATTTTGAAAATGCCGAACGCGTTGCCGAATCGGTGAACGGCAAAGCTTTTCGGCTCGATGTTTCGGACGAAGCCGCTTGCCGAACGGTCGTTGCGGAAATTTTGAGCGAAACGGGCAGACTTGATTTTATCGCTTCAAACGCGGGCATCGGCGGCGCGGAAGGTTCTCTGGAAGTTGAAAACGAGGTTTGGCAAAAGATTTATGAAATCAATGTCTTATCGCACGTTTATCTGGCGCGGGCGGCGTTTCCTGCAATGATGAAAAGCGGCGGCGCGTTTATGATAACTTCTTCTGCCGCCGGACTTTTGACGCATCCGACCGCTACGCCGTATGCCGTCACCAAACACGCGGCGGTCGCATTGGCGGAAAATCTGGCGATTGAATTTAGCGAGCAGGGAATTTATATTTCGTGTCTGTGTCCGCAGGGCGTAAAAACGAATCTGATTGCGAGTGCGGAAAATGAACCGGAAAACTTTCTGATGGCGGGAGCGATTACGGCGGAAGAATGTGCCGAAGCGGTTGTAAAAACTTTGGAAAAAGAGCAGTTTTTAATCTTGCCGCACGCGGAAGTCGGGCAATATATTATTAACAAAGCGGAAAATTACGACCGTTGGCTTCATTCTTTGAGAAAAATCAGAAAAGGGGTTTTGGCGGAAAGAGAGAATTTTGTAAAAAAAGATATTATTTGAAATAAAGGATTAACCACGCTCTCCACACGAAAATTAACCTTTGAAAAGTGGCGATTTTCAGTCAAATACTGATTTTTGTTAAAAAAACACGGATGAATCTGCTGATATGAGTTTATTATGAAATTTTTTTTAACGGGCGCGAGTGGTTTTGTCGGTTCGGTCGTCGCGGAAAGATTAAAAGGCAGAGGGCATAAAGTTTCCGGTTTGGCGCGAAATTCCGATTCGGAAACAAAACTCGTTGAATTGAAAATCGAAGCGGTTCGCGGCGATTTGAGCGATTTTGAAGTTTTGAAAAACGCGGCGCGTGAAGCCGATGCGGTGATTCACACGGCTTTCAGTCATAATTTTTCGGATTACACGGACGCGGTAAATCTCGACAGAGAAGTTATCAAAAATTTTGCCGAAGCGTTGGCGCAGACGAATAAACCTCTGATCGTTTCGTCGAGTTCGGCGATTTTGGGCGATACGCGCTCGAATAAAGCCGATGAAGATTATCCGTTCGGCGAAAATTCACCGCGCAAAGAGCGGGGCGAATCCGAGCGCGACGTTTTGCAGTTATCTGCAAAAGGCATCCGCAGCATCGTTTTGCGTCTGCCGCTGTTTGTTTACGGGCGTTCGGGCAGTTCGTTCGTGCCGTTTATTATCAATCAGGCAAAAGCGGCGGGTTCGGCAAATTATGTCGAATCGGGCGAGCAAAGAGTTTCTGCGGTTCACGTCGAAGACGCGGCGGATTTGTATCTTTTGGCTTTGGAGACAAGCACGGCGAAAGGGCTATATAATGTTGCGGCGGAAAGTGTTTCGCTCAAGGAATTAAATGAATCGGTCGCGCGTTTGCTTGGTGTCAAAGCGAAAAGCATTTCCGGCGAAAAGGCAAAAGAGCAATTCGGGAAGATGTTTGACTTTCTTTCGATCAATAATCAACTCGACGCGGCAAAAGCAAGGCGCGAGCTGAAATGGGAAATAAATTCCAACAAAACGATTTTAGACGATATTGAAAACGGTTCGTATCGAAAATTTAAGGATTGAAAAAGCGAAAAATTTTAATGGGAAAAAAGGAAAAAAGACGGTAACTTTAATAACTGAAACTGCTTTTTAAAAGAGAATACTAAAATTATGAGCGAAAAAATTAAAAGTTATGCGGCGATGGAAGCCGGTGGAAAGCTAGTTCCGTTTGAATTTGAAGCGGGCGAACTCGGCAGCGAACAGATTGAAATTGCCGTCGAATTTTGCGGCATTTGTCATTCCGATCTTTCGATGAAAAACAATGAATGGAGAATGACGGAATTTCCATTCGTCGGAGGACACGAAATCGTCGGGAAAATTACGGCGGCTGGCGCGGGCGTTAAAGGTTTGAAGATCGGCGACCGCGTAGGTTTGGGCTGGAATTCGGCGACGTGCGGTTTTTGCGATAATTGTATTTCCGGTTTTCAGATCAATTGTCCGACTTTGGAAGGAACGATTGTGCAAAGACACGGCGGATTTGCCGAAAAAGTGCGCTGCAATTGGGATTGGGCGGTGAAATTGCCCGACGCGTTGGACGCTTCAAAAGCCGGACCGCTTTTCTGCGGCGGAATTACGGTTTTTAATCCGTTTGTTCAAAACGACATTAAACCGACCGATAAAGTCGGCGTGATCGGCATCGGCGGTCTCGGTCATCTCGCGCTGCAGTTTGCCGACAAATGGGGCTGCGAAGTTACTGCATTTACTTCCGATCTGTCGAAAACCGACGAATTAAAAGCGTTGGGCGCGGATTTTGTCGTTAATTCAAGAGATTCTTTGGAACTCGCAAAACTGGTCGGAAAATTTGATATGATTCTTTCAACGGTCAATGTTTCGCTCGATTGGCAGAGTTATTTAAATGCGCTCGCGCCGAAAGGCAAACTGCATCTGGTCGGCGCGACGCTCGAACCCGTTCCGATCGTTTCTTTTCAACTGATTATGGGGCAAAAAGGCGTTTCGGGAACGGCGACGGGAAGTCCGGCGGTGGTCAGAAAAATGCTCGAATTTTGTGCGCGGCATAATATCGAAACCGTGACGGAAAATTATAAAATGTCGCAAATCAATGAAGCTTTCGAACATCTCGAAAGCGGAAAAGCGCGGTACCGGATTGTTTTGGAAAATGATTTTTAATATTAAATATGACTGAAAAAATATTTTGGGAAACTATCGAATTGTCGTGGGCTGATTCACCAGAGCTTTATGATCTGAGAGAAGAGGCATTAAAAACAAATGACGAAGAATTATTAGAAGAATTAAGCCAGGGAATTGATGAGAAAATTGTTGAAAATTATAACAAGAGGCTTTTTTCATTTGGAAAAGAAGATTTGACCGAATTTATTCACATTCTGGAAGAAAAATTATTTAATATAGATCGTGAAGAAATACACGAATTTACAGATGGTTCAGACGACGGTTTTTTATATTGCAGGTGTTTTATTGTCGGAATGGGAGAAAAGTATTACAACTTGATCGATAAAAACCCTTCAAAGGCAACTATGGATTTGGAAGCGGAAGCTTTCGGTTTTTCTGCATACACAATTTATCAGGAAAAATTTGGTGAGGAATTTGAAAGAGATTCAGTATATTGCATAGAATCTGGTTCAAATACTGAGGGTTGGAATTCTTAGAAACCAATTCAGGAAAAATAAAAATGAATGATGAAAAAATAGTTTTATTGGCGCGTTTGAAGGTTAAAGATGATGCGGTTGAAGAAGCGAAAAAAGCGGCTTTGGATATTGTGGCGGCTTCGCGTGCCGAAGAAGGTTGTATAAATTACGACGTTCATCAGGCGATTGACGATCCGACGGTTTTTGTCTGGCACGAAACCTGGAAAAACAAAGCCGCCATTGACGAACATTTTGAAACGGATTTTTTTAAAGAATTTTTTGCAAAGGTCAGCGAAATTGCCGCCGAACCCGCGCAAATAAATTTAACCAGAATGATTAGCAATAAATAAAACAAGGGAGAAAAAATTATGCCTGTAAGAAAAGCGGAAGCTGAATGGAAAGGGAATTTAACGGAAGGAAAAGGACATCTAAAGCTCGGAAGCGGAGCATTTGAGGGCGAATATTCGTTTACTTCGCGTTTTAATGAAGAAGGAACAGCGGCGACCAACCCCGAAGAATTGATCGGCGCGGCGCACGCCGGATGTTTTACGATGGCTCTCGATGCCGCGCTGACCAAAGCCGGACATTCGCCCGAACGCCTGCATACGAGCGCAAAAGTTCGGCTCGATAAGGTCGGCGAAGGTTTTGAAATTACAAAAATCACGCTCGAACTCGAAGGCGAAGTGCCGGATTTGTCTAAAGAAGAATTTGAAAAATTCGCACAAAATGCCAAAGCTAATTGCCCGGTTTCAAAGGCTTTAGCCGGAACCGAGATTGAATTGGAAATTAAGTAAATTTCAAATTTCAGATTTCAAATTTCAAATTTAAGAAATCTCAAGCGTTTGGAATTCCGGCACAAAACCAAGGTCTTTTCCGCCGCGCTTCGTTGGCGTATGCCGGGATTCCAAACGCTTGAATGATTTTTACCGTCTCGAATTTTTTTTAAAATTAAACTTGCCAATTGTAACTTTATTTGTTACAATTCAAATTGTGAAAACTTGAGACAGGTGGTAAAAAAATAAGGGGGTTGATTTACCTCTGTTTTTAAGGCAAAGTTATACACAATAGTTTTTATAATAATTAGGAGATTAAAATGGGAAATTTTACAAAAGAAGCAACGGATGCAAATTTTGAAGCGGATGTTTTGGGATCGGAAACGCCGGTTCTGGTTGATTTTTGGGCGGAATGGTGCGGACCGTGCCGGATGATCGCGCCGTCGGTCGAAGCTGTTGCCGAAGATTTTGAAGGCAAAGCCGGAGTTTATAAAATGAACGTTGACGAAAATATGAACGTTCCGCAGAGATTCGGAATTCGCGGTATTCCGACCTTGATCGTTTTCAAAGGCGGACAGGAACAGGAACGCATCGTCGGCGCGGTTTCGCGCGAAGCGATTGCGAAAGTTATCGAAAAATACGTTTAATTAAATTAGTGAAACCACGAAAAGACACGAAAGAACACGAATAAAAACTTTATGTAATATGCGTGTTCTTTCGTGGTTATTTTTTTATGAAAGCAATAATTGTCAAAGAATTCGGCGGTGCGGAAGTTTTAGAATTTGAAGAAATTGCGGATTTAATTCCGAATGAAAATCAGATTCTGGTAAAGATCGAAGCGGCGGGCGTAAATCCGGTTGATACATATATTCGTTCGGGAACGCACGCGCAAAAGCCTGAATTGCCATACACACCGGGAAAAGATGCGGCGGGAATTGTCGAGAAATCCGGCGAGAATATCTCGAAATTTAATATCGGCGACCGGGTTTTGACGACCGGTTCGGTGACGGGAACTTATGCCGAATTCTGTCTGTGCGAAGAAAATCAATTGATAAAACTGCCGGAAAATATCTCGTTTGAACAGGGCGCAGGCGTTTTCGTTCCATTTGCGACCGCCTATCGTGCGCTTTTTCAAAAGGCGAAAATACAATCGGGCGAAACTCTGCTGGTTCACGGTGCGTCCGGCGCGGTTGGGATCGCGGCGATTCAATGGGCGAAAAATGCCGGATTAAAAATAATCGGCACGGCGAGTTCGGAAAACGGGAAAAATCTCGCACGAGAACAAGGCGTGGATTTTGTTTTCGATCATTCAAAGGAAAATTATCTCGAAGAAATCAAGGAAGTTACGGGCGGAAAAGGCGTTGATATAATTCTGGAAATGCTGGCGAATAAGAATTTGCAAAAGGATTTTGAAGTTTTGAAAATGTTCGGACGCATTACGATTATCGGCAGTCGCGGCAGTCTCGATTTTAATCCGCGCGCCGTGATGGGAAAAGACGCGAGCATTTTCGGAATGTCGCTTTTTAATGCGCCGGATGATGAAATGAAGGAGATTTACGAGGCGATTTTCCAAGGGTTGAGCGCGGGATTTCTAAATCCGTTTATCGGTAAAAGTTTTCCGCTTTCCGAAGCCGCCGAAGCGCAACGCGCCGTCATTGAAGAAAAAGCTTTTGGAAAAATCGTCTTGATTCCGTGAAAAAAAAATGTCTGAAATTCGGACATTAAAGATAAATGTATTTCGTTAAGTTTAAGAAAACAAACGATCTTGCCTTAATGGCATAATGTTTGCTTTTTCCAATTTCATAATTACTTTTGAAACAGGAGAAATTGGGAAATTATGAATGCAATCAAACTTTTGAAGGAAGATCACAGCGAATTAAGAAAGTATTTCGGTGAGTATAAGGCAGCCGACAGCGATACCAAAAAACACAAACTTTTTAAACAGATAAAAGAAAAACTCGATGTTCATACGCATATTGAAGAAGTAATTTTTTATCCGGCAATAAAAGATCATAAAGAACTGGAAGAAATAACTTTAGAAGGAATCGAAGAACATCACGTGGCGGACGTTTTGGTGCGTGAGATTTCAAAATTAACGGATGAAAGCGAAAAATTCGACCCGAAAATGGACGTTTTGATCGAAAGCGTCGAGCATCATCTGATGGAAGAAGAAGGACAAATGTTCCCGAAGGTCGAAGAAAATTTTGATAAAGCAGTTCTGGAAAAATTAGGCAAGGAAATGGCGGAAGAAGAAAAGAAATTTAACAAATCGAAACGGGCAAGTGCCTGAAAACAGATAAAGTTTGCTGTCCTCAATTGACAAAAAATACAGTCGCAAAGCAGTTTTGATTTTGCGGCTGTATTTTTTTCTGTATAATAACGAATCAAAGTTGTATAAATCTCATTAATATAATTAATTAACGATGAATAAAGATCAGCAAAACGCCGAAGAATACGTCAAAATCATTATCGAAGATGATTTAAACCGCATAATGTGGGAAGAAACCAGAACGCATAAGGACAGTTATATCGAACGGGATTACGAGATTGACGACGGCGCGATCATCAAATACGAATGGCGCGGTTTTCCGGTAAGCGATCCGGCGGAATCATTTAATCACAGATTTTCGCTTATTAAACTTCCGGTCAAAAATCCGCACAATCTCGAACCGGGCGTGATCAAAATTATTAATTTTCCGTCTCACGACGCTCGATAAAAAAGCGTTTTATTACAATTTCTGATTTAAAATTTACTATAATAAATCGGTAAAAAAGAAAAAGAAAAACGCGGCGGCTTGTTCGG
>CAYUGW010000206.1:0-7132 GCA_964444245.1 uncultured Blastocatellaceae bacterium
CGATGCTCCGCGTCCGATTTACGGTCTTGAAGCCATTGGATTAAACGGCGCCGACAAGCCTCTGGAAACGGTTGAAGCAATGTCCGAATATTATTTGACTGCAATCGGAAATGTCGGCGGTAATCAGCCGATTCATTTGTGCGGCTGGTCTTTCGGCGGTTTGATTGCTTTTGAAATGGCGCGAAAATTAAGTTCAAAAGGGAAACTCGCTTCGCTAATTTTGGTTGATACGCCCGCGCAACCGGATGAAACGGACGAAAAATTAAATGACAGTGAAATGCTCGTTTATATGGCGCAAATGTTTTCGGACGAAATTAAAATAGATGCCGAAGAATTGGCAAAATTCGATTATCAAACACAACTCGAAACGGTCCTGGAAAAACTGAAAAAAGCAAATTTAGTTCCCGCAGGTTTGAATTCTGAAGCGTTGCAGGGTTACTCGAACGTCTTTCGCGCCAATTGTCAGGCAATTGCCGGTTACCGTTTAAATCCTTGTGAAATTCCGCTGAATCTAATTCGTTTGGCAGACGAAAATGCCGTCGGCACATTGGCGATGTCCAATCGTTTGCTCGGTTGGGACGAAGTTGTCGGTGATATGTTAAACGTCAAAATGATCGAAGGCAATCATTACACGATTGTTAAGGAACCGCAGGTCAGACGGCTTGCCGAAGCATTAGACGAAATTATGAAAGTTAAACGCAGGCGCAAAGCGGCGAATAAAACACGGGGAATTTTAAGCTGATGAGACTCATAAAACTTCTCGTTCAATATTCAAAAATTGTGCTTGCCAAAGCCGTCATTGCCGGAATCGTGAGCGGTTTGATCAGTTCGGCATTGGTCATCTTAATTCATCTGCAATTGGAAAACACGCAGGATTTATCATTGATTCTGCCGGCAATTTTCGGGTTTGCCTGTATTCTGCGCGTCGTTACGGGTTTTTATTCGCAACTGATTCTGATTCGCATCGGGCAGCGGGCGATTTATGATTTGCGCCTTAACTTGAGCCGAAATATTTTATCTTCGCCTTTGAGCAATCTCGAAAACCTCGGTAATTCGGCGTTGACCGCAACTCTGATTGACGACATCGATGATATCGCGCAAACGCTGATTATCGTTCCGCTGATTTGTATCAACATCACGCTGATTACGGGTTGTCTTTTTTATTTGGGCTATCTTTCGGCAATTGCCTTCGGAATCTGTGTTTTGTTCGTGGCAATCTGGTTTTTGAGCGTAAATTTGTTAATAAAATCAGCGCACAAATATCTGAAATCGGCACGCGAAGCGACCGACCGGCTATATGAAAGCGTCAACGGTTTGACCGGCGGCATCAAGGAACTGAAATTGAGCGGCGAGCGTCGCAATATTTTTTGGTCGAACCAGTTGGATGATTCGGCGGAAGAATTGAAAAATCAGACAATCAAAGGAGAAATCGTCTATACATTGGCGGCAAATTGGAGCAGACTGATTATTTTCATTTTGATTGGCGTTTTGCTTTTTGTGTTGGCGCGAATCGTCGGGACGGACGCGTCAATTTTAAGCGGCGTAATGCTGACGGTTCTTTTTATAATGTCGCAGCTTGACGTAATTATGAACCAACTGCCGCAACTCGGACGCGCCGAAACCGCTTTGAATAAAATTGCCGACTTGCAGTTTTCATTACAAAACGCCGGAAACGATACGACGATTGGAAACGCGAAAAATTCCGGTTTTCAAAACTCAAAACGTGAATTTCGTTCACTGGAGCTGCGCGATTTGAATCACTCGTATTTTCGAGAAGACGAGGAAAAGAGTTTCGCGCTCGAAAACATCAATTTTCGCGCCGAAGCTGGTGAATTGATTTTTATCGTCGGCGGAAACGGCAGTGGGAAAACCACGCTTGCCAAGCTGATTCTCGGTTTATATGCGCCGGAAAACGGGCGCGTCATCTGGAACGGCGAAATCGTGCGGGACGATAACCGCGAACAATACCGCGAAAATTTCGGCGCGGTATTTTCTGATTTCCATTTATTCAAAGATTTACCCTGTAAAATTTCAGCCGAAAAAGCTGTGTCCCTGCTCGAAAAACTGAAACTTTCGCACAAAGTTAAAATCATCGAAAATCGGTTTTCAACCTTGCAGCTTTCGCAAGGACAGCGAAAACGGTTGGCGCTGCTCGCGGTGTATGCACAAAATAAACCGGTTTATCTTTTTGATGAATGGGCGGCAGATCAAGACCCGCTTTTTAAGGAAATTTTTTATCTTGAAATGCTGCCCGAACTCAAATCTTCGGGAAAAACCATTATGGCGATTACGCACGACGAAAAATACTTTCACCTCGCCGACCGATTGATAAAAATCGAGAACGGTCGAATTATCTCCGACACTCCGCAAACTCGCCGAAAACAAGCCGCTTTCTAAACATTAAAAAAACGCTCAGAAACCGTTCATTAGTAAAAACTCTCCTTTTATTAAAAACTTGATGTGGAGTGCAATTTCGTCGTGTAACTTAAATTCTTTGTCGAAAAAAGTGTGAGCTTTATATGAAAACATTACAAATCGCATTGCTTGCAATGTTGTGATGCTGCAATTCAATTCTGATAATTTCGGCTCAGGCGAGCATCAACGTAAGTTTGCACGGGCGAGTTCCAATAGGAACATGATTTTTAGGTAATCGTCATACGAAGACAACATTAAACTCAAGGACAAACAGCAAAGGCGAATTCAACTTTGCCGGAGTTTCCATCGGGGTTTTCATGCTTTCCGTGCTGACAGGCAGAAGAAAGAGATGATTAAAAATATTGCAAAAAAAGAGTTTACCGAAATGATTCGGGACGGACGTTTTCGCTGGTCGGCGTTGATTGTGCTGGGATTGCTTCTAACCTCGCTCGCGCTCGGCTGGAAAAATTACACGACCGTTAAACGCGAACAATCCGCGGCGCAGGCACAATCACGGGCGGATTGGGAAAATCAAGGCGAACGAAATCCACATTCAGCGGCGCATTTCGGCGTTTACGCCTTCAAACCGAAGATGCCGCTTTCACTAATTGATTCGGGACTCGATAACTTTACGGGCAGTTTTATCTGGGTGGAAGCTCATTATCAAAACCCTTCGCGCGGTCGTCCCGTTGAAGACGCGACGGCTCTGCAAAGATTCGGCGAACTTACCGCCGCCGGCGTACTGCAGCTTCTGCTGCCGCTCATCATTATTTTTCTAACCTTCGATGCGTTTGCGGGTGAACGCGAAAGCGGCACTTTGCGGCAAATTTTAAGTCTCGGAATATCGCGCTCCGAATTAATTTTCGGTAAAACCTCCGGCTATCTTGCCGCTCTTTTGCTGCTCCTTGTTCCCGCCGTAATTGTCGGCATAACAGCTCTCGCGCTGGCAACGGAAAACGATGTTTTATTATCGAGCGTGCCGCGATTTGCATTAATGTGCGCCGGATATTTGCTGTATTTCGGCGCGTTTATCGGGATTTCGCTGACGGTTTCGGCAGTCGCTTCGTCGGTTCGCGCTTCGCTGATAGTTCTGCTCGGTTTTTGGATTTTCAGTTGTTTGCTGGTTCCGCGTCTCGCCGGTGATCTGGCGGAGAGAATTTATCAAACTCCGACCGCGCAAGAATTCTGGGCGGCGGTTGACAAGGATATGAAACTGGGAATCGACGGGCATGATACTAAAAATGCACGAACCAAAGAACTGGAAAAGAAGGTTTTAGAGCAATACGGCGTGAAAAAGGTCGAAGATTTGCCGATTAATTTCAACGGGATCGCTATGAACGCGGGAGAGGAATACGCCGCCGAAGTTTTCGACAAACATTATGCCGCTTTGTGGCAAAACTATTACGCGCAGGAACGAGTTCACAAGTTCGCCGGGATTGTTTCGCCACTGATGCCGGCGCGGGTTTTTTCGATGGCACTTGCCGGAACGGATTTAGCGGAAAACGAAATTTTTACGGGCGCGGTCGAAAAATATCGCCGTGAATTAAACCGCTTTTTGAATATGGATTTTGCCGAAAATTCGACGACGAAAGACGGTTATAAGTATACGGTCAACCGCGAGCTTTGGGAGAAAGCCCCCGAATTTAATTACATCCCGCCCTCGACCGGATGGATTGTGTCGCGGCAAATTTTCAATGCCGCGCTGCTTTGTGTCTGGTGTTTCGGCTCACTGGGATTAGCGGTTTTTGCGGCGAACAGAATGAGGGCTTTTTAAGAATGGTCGGAGATATTTTAGCGAGTTTGGTTAACCAATATGTTTTTAAGAATTATTAAAAATGAATGGCGCATTTTATTCGCCGAACGAAGTTTTCTGATTTTGGCTGTCGTCTTTTCCATTTTGATCGGTTACGGGATTTTCAACGGAGCAAGTTGGATAAAAGAGCGCGAAAATCAGAGTCGCCGACTGCTTGAACCGCAGGAAAAAGATTTAGCCGAAAGAAAAGAGAAAGTTCGGCTTAGCGACCAAAATATATCCGAAAAAGAAAGCGACGAACCGAATCCCGGCGATCCATATGACATCGGAATGAGTTTACATTACACGGTTTTGCCTTTTGCTTCATCCGCCGTTTTGTCTTTGGGACAGTCGGACGTTTTAACGTCCGATGCCGGTGTCAGCGCGACCATCTTGCAGCGAACGAAGATTGATAAATCCGGCTTTGAAAACCCGCTCGGCTTCCTTTCGGGACGTTTCGATTTTTCGTTCGTCATCGTTTATCTTCTGCCGTTGTTCATACTGGCTTTAAGTTTTAACGCACTTTCAAACGAACGCGAGCAGGGAATTTTGCAGTTGCTGTTGTCGCAGTCAATCAAACTTAAAACTCCGACCAGTTTGTTTTGATTTTCGCCATTATTTTAGCAGTCGGAGTAACCGGTGTTTTATTGAGCGCGACATCCTTCGCTTTTGATTTTTGGCAGCGGATATTTCTCTGGATTCTGCTTGTCGCGGCTTATGCGGCGTTTTGGTTTGCGCTGGCGGCTCTGATTAATTCGTTCGGTTTTTCATCGCCGACGAATGCCGTGGTCGCGGCGACGGGGTGGCTGATGTTGGTTTTAATTTTGCCGTCGCTTTTGAATGTGGCTATTGCCGCCGTTTATCCGGTTCCGCCGCGCAGCGAACTCATTTCCGCAATGCGTTCGGTCAATATCGATATGCGAAGAGACGGCAGCAAAATTCTCGCCGAACATTACCAAGATCATCCCGAACTGATGCCGAAAAGCGGTAAAACCGATTTGAACGACTTCGGTTTGGCTTTTGTTTATATTCAGGGCGAGCAAAAAAAACGGATCGGCGAAGTTGAAGAACGGTTTTCGGCGCAAATCGCCAATCAGCAGAATCTAGTCCGAAATTTACGATTTTTATCGCCCTCGATCATCACCCAGGAAGCCTCGAATGACATTGCCGGAACCGGTCTTGAACGCTACCAGCATTTTCGGGCGCAGGTTAAGGCTTACGATCAACAATGGTCGGATTTTTTCGTGCCTTACATTTATCGGATGGAAATGCTGACAGCGGCGGATTTTGACCGAATGCCTCAATTCAAATATGAAGAAGAACGGTTCGGCGAAGTCTTCAGCCGCGTAATTTTGGGAATTGTCTTTATGCTCGGCATTTCGGCGGTATTGTTCGCGGCGGCTTTCGGAAAATTAACAAATTACCAGTTACAAAAATAAATTTATGTTTAACTTTATGAAAAAATCTGAATTATTAAACAAATCGTTTATAGCGATTCTAACGATATTTACCTGTCTGTCGCCAATGGTTTTCGCGCAAAGCTCGACTTCTCTGCGCGGCACGGTTTCCGATTCAAACGGCGCAATCGTTTCAGGCGCGACGGTAGTTTTGATCGAAGCGGAAATGACAAATTCGAGGACGATTATCGTCGGCGAAGACGGTAGTTTCGCATTCGAGCAAATCCGTCCCGGAACATACAATCTGCGCGTTGAAAAGGCGGGCTTCAGATTGTATGAACAAAAAGGGATTAGCTTACTTGTGGCAACACCAACCAATTTGCGAATCGAACTTCAAGCGGGAAATATCAGCGAAACCGTCACGGTTGAAACCGATTCGGCTTCCGTTCTCAATCGTCAGGACGGAAGCGTCGGCACGACTTTTACCGAGCGCGAAGTTAAAGATTTGCCGTTTCTTGCCAGAAATCCGGTCACGGCTTTGACCTTGCAGCCGGGCGTGGTTTTTACAGGCGAATCGGATACGGATTTGCTCGCGCAAGGCTCGAACCGCAAACTCGACGACCGCGAAGGCGTGATAAACGGGATTCGCGGCAATCAGACGAGCGTGGCGATTGACGGGGCGCAGGCGAACGATTACCAAACGCAGAGCGCGTTCACCGCGACCTTGCCCGTTACGCTCGATTCGGTCAAGGAATTTCGCGTGCTGACTATCGGCAACGCGACCGAAGGTTTCGCTTCCGGCGCGCAGGTTTATCTGGTCACGAAAAACGGCACGAACAATTTTTCGGGCAACGCGCGTTATTATTTGCGCCCGACGGGTGCGTCCGCCAATTCGTTTTTCAACAATCGCAGCGGCATCCAGCGTCCGAACCTTGACCGCAATATCTTTGGCGGCAGTCTCGGCGGTCCGATTCTCAAAAATCGCTTTTTCTTTTTCGGCGATTACGAAGGGCGGCGCGACAGCAGTGAATCAACCGAAACGCGCATCGTGCCGACCGAATCGCTGAAACAGGGGCTTTTGCGCTATCGGACGACCGCCGGAACAACCTTAACCATCAACAACACGCAGCTTGCCGCGCTCGATCCGCTCGGTTTGGGCGTTAATCCGGCGATGCTCCGCTATCTAGCGCAGTTTCCCGTCGGCAACGACGATTCGATCAGTCCCGACGGCGGCTTGAATTTTACGGGCTTCCGCTTTAACGCGCCCGTTGACACCAACAACAACGTCTATACTCTGCGGCTCGATTACAATTTGACGACGGATGGGCGGCACACCGTTTTCGGACGCGGAATTCTGGGCGATATTAAAACCGATCTCGTTCCGGCGCAATATCCCGGACAGGACGCTTCGTCGGTTCTTTTGAACAACAGCAAAGGCGCGGCGTTCGGCTACACGGGAGTTTTCAGCGCGAATATTACGAACACATTTCGCTACGCTTTTACCCGTCAGGGCATCGAAACGACCGGA
>CAYUGW010000207.1:0-7112 GCA_964444245.1 uncultured Blastocatellaceae bacterium
GTTTCGGAAAAATTCAAACAAGCCTTGATCGAACTGAAAGACACTTCCGGTTTGATAGTTGATCTGCGCTACAACGGCGGCGGAAACATCAGCGAAGTTTTGCGGATGGCGGGGTTTCTTCTCGATGATGAATACCCGTTCGGCAAATACGTGCGGCGCGCCGGGGATAAAAAACAATCGCTCAGAAATTTTTCCGCCGGAATAAAAGGCGGACAAATCTATTCCGCGCCGGTCGTCGTTTTGGTCAGCAAATACTCGGCAAGCGGTTCCGAGCTTTTTTCCAGCGGTTTGCAGGAAGCGGCGCGCGCCAATGTTATCGGCTCGCAAACCTGCGGCTGCCTGCTCGGAATCTCCCGTTTTTACAAAATGAAAGGCGGCGGCGAACTTCACATCAGCGACATCGGTTTCCTGTCGGCAAAAGGGAAAATCTACGAAAAAATCGGCGTTACGCCCGATAAAATCGTCGGATTAGAACTTAAGGATTTGCGAAATAATGTTGATGTCGGTATAAATGAAGCAGAAAAAATGCTGTCGGCTTTTGCCGAAGCTAAATAAATTCTAAAGCGCGTTTGGAGTCCCGCCTTTAGGCGGCTTTTGCTTCGATAATTAAAATATTCGATTGCATCAAATTACTTTGTTCACATGCTTTTTTCCGCCTAAAGGCGGGACTCCAAACGCGTTTTAGAATATTTACCTTTAAAATAAAACTTATGCCGAATAAACAAAACCGCCGCGATTTTCTTAAAATTCTCGGCGCAAGTTCCGTCGGGCTTGCGCTTTCAAATCAAAACATTTTTGCCCAACGGCGCAAAAAATCTTGCGTCATAATCGGCGCGGGTTTTGCGGGTTTATCAGCCGCGTTTAAGTTGAAAAATGCGGGTTGGGACGTAACAATTTTAGAAGCGCGGGATCGCATCGGCGGGCGCGTTTTTTCTTATCGAATGCCGCAGAATAAAGATTTAATCTGCGAACTCGGCGCGGAATGGGTCGGCGAAAGTCATGAGCGGATAAAGGCTCTTTGCTACGATTTCAACATTCCCTTGCAGCGGCATCGATTTGAAGATTATCTTTTGCAGGACGGCAGAGTTTCGCGTCCGGGAGCGTGGGGATTTTCCGAACAGGCGAAAACCGCATTTGAAAAGGCGAAAGCCGATTATGAAAAACTCACCACATTGCAGAAAAGAAATCTGGACAAGCTCGATTGGTGGACATATCTGGAAAAAATCGGATTTACGGAAGAAGATCTGCGCCTACGGGATTTGATGGACAGCACCGATTTCGGCGAATCGATCCGCCACGTTTCGGCGTATGCGGCGATGGCTGAATATGCCGAATCGAGTCCGAAAAACGAGATGGATTACAAAATGACGGGCGGAAATTCGCGCATGACGGAAGAATTCGTTAAAAGAATCGGTTTAGAAAATATAAAATTAAACACTCCGGTTGAAGAGGTTAATCAAGTAAAAGGCGTTGTCACGGTTAAAACCGCAACCGATTCTTACAAAACCGATGCCGTAATTTGCACCGCGCCGACAAATTCGCTTTTAAAAATAAAATTCAATCCGCCTCTGCCGGCGGCGCAGCGTCAGGCGGCGGAAGAATTGATTTATTCGAGAATCTGCAAAAACTCGGTTCTTTACGACAAACGTTTTTGGAAGGACGAAAATTTCTCGATGGTTTCCGATGTCACGTCGCATTTTTATTTTCACAGCACGCAGAATCAAAAGGGAACTCAAGGCATTTTAACGAGTTATGCCGTCGGCGAAAAAGCCGATGTTTTATCTTCGCAGTCGGACGAGCGACGAATGCGGAAAATCACGAATGATCTGATTGATTTTAATCAGGACGCACCGCAACTGGCAAAAGGCATCGTTTCTTACGCGTGGCAGCGCGACAAATACACCGATGGAGCTTACGCGCTCTATAAACCCGGACAATGGTTCGGAATCCGCCCGATCTTGCAGCGTCCGCATTTGAAGGTTCTGTTTGCCGGAGAATATCTCGCCGATTGGCAGGGCTTTATGGAAGGCGCAATCGAAACGGGCGAAGCGGCGGCGGAAAGTTTGATTAAATAACTGGCGGGAATTCAAAACAAAAAAAGCGGAATGAAATCAATCATTCCGCTTTTTAGTTTGAAAATTTATCTGACCGCCGTTGTATTGGACTGTTCTCTCGGATCGTAAGGCGTTGCTTTATATCGCTTTACAGCTTCCTGCGCATTGTCGTAATCATCGCCGAGATTGGCGGCGCGGTCGTATGCGGCAACGGCACGCGGTCGGTCGCCTTTTGCGTCATACGCGTTGCCCATTTTGATATTTGCCCAAACCGCGAGCCACGGCGGACGAAGATTACCGCTCAGAACGGCTTTGAAATTATCAATTGCCAGATCGTAATTTCTCTGCTCGAGGAAAAGCAACCCCAAATGATAATAAATCCAGGAATTCGAGCGGTCTAATTTGAGCGCGGCTTCAAATTGCTGCTGCGCTTCGACGTAATTTCCCTCTTTGAATTGTTCGATGCCGCGCCGGGCGATTGCCGAAACGCGCAAATCTTCGTCGATTCTGAGGATTTTATGATTCGGATCAATGATCAAATCGAGCGGTTTTCCGTTTGATTCGATATTAAAATCCGCGCTCGATTCATCCATTTGAACAACGATGGTTCGCAATTCGCCTTCGCCTTCCGAGCGAAGCTGCAATTCGAGCGGAAGCCGCAGATTATCGTAATTTTGCTTGACCGTTCCGCGTGTGATAAATTTCCCTTCGCGGTTGCGGATAATCAGATAATCCGCCGTAAATTCGGGAACGCCCGTGCCTTCGACCCACCGCGCAAAAAAGTAGCGCATATTTTGTCCGGCGGTTTCCGAAACGTGTTTTTCAAAATCGTAGATCGAAGCATTTCTGCCGCGATATTTTTCCAAAAACGAGCGAATCATCTGGTTAAATTTCTGTTCGCCGAGCGTATCGCGCAGCAGTTTATAAACAAACGCGCCCTTGCCGAACATTATGTATTGATACGCCACCGATTGATCGTCGAGATTAGCAGGCGTTCGCGCCAGAGATGCGGTTTGCTCGAAAGTCAGAGATTTTTCCAGAAATTCGCGGCGCAGCAGATCGAGTTTCGCTCCGGTTAAAGTGCTTTCGCGCAGAGAAAACGCGCTGTATTCCGCCAAACCTTGCGACAGCCACGCGTCATCGAAAGATTTCAAACCGACCGTCAAACCCCACCATTGATAAGCGGCTTCGCGCTGAAGACGCTGTTCGGTGATCTCGCGCGGCTGCCGAAAAAGATTGCTTGCCATAAAGATCATTCCTTGCGTGGAATAAAAATCGAGGCTGTCGTCATCAATCTGAGCAATAATCAGACGCTTTCCGCCGTCGGGTGAGCCGAATTGTTTGTTGTAGAAATTAAGAGCTTTTCCCAGAGTTTCGCCGTATTCGGCAATCACGGTCGCATCTTCGCCGGGTTTTGTATGAAACTGCAATTCATATTCGCCGAAGGTAACATTTCGACTGGTGTAGCGGTCGTAGGCAAAATTTCCGATCAGATTCGGTTTGCTGCGGACAAAGCGGTATTTTCCGCCGGTTTGCGAAACCGGCGCATCGCTGAATCCGACTAATTGAAAACCGGTCGGAAGCGAAACCGTAATATCGGAAGTTGCCAGATCAGCCGCGTAATTGTGAAACGGAAACCAACGTGCCGCATACATCAAATAACCGTTATTATTGCCGATGTAGGCAAGGCGTTTGGTCAGAAGCGGTCCGCCGGAAGGCGTAACCAGAATGCCGCTGTATTTAAAACGCAAAGTAACGGGCATACCCTTTGTAACCATTTCGCCTAAGTCAACCTTGATGCTCGGACCGAGATCGGAAATGCCGACCTGATCTTGAATAAAAGTCGCCTGGATTTGCGGCATCGGAGTCGGTTTCGGCTTTGTTTTCGGCGCGGGAGTCGGTGCGACTTCCGCATTATTCATTGCCGAAGGAACATAATTTTCCCGCGTCACGCTTTCAACTTTGAGCGAACCGTTGAGTTCGAACTCGACCGAACGCGTATCGGCAAGCGGCGTGAACAAAACATCAACCGTTGCGTTTAATTTATTTTCGTTCGGCGCGATCTGCACATCCATTTTATAATTCGTTACGTCAAACGGCGTGCGCTGAATCTGCTGGGCAAACGCCGCGAATGAAAATAAACCCAACGCCGAAACTAATCCGAACACTCGAAAAGTGCTTTTTCTGAAATTTTTCATCTTTAGAAACCTGTGCTGTTAAACTCTGTTTTGATAATTGCAAATTTATGATGTTTGAAACCGAAAAATCGTTTGCCTGTCGGGCGTTTTTAAAATTCCGGATTCCAGATTTAATTTGGAATTTGGAATTTGAAATCTGAAATTTTAAAGATCGGTTTTTCCGTTGAAATCCGCGAGCGCGACGACAATTTCATCTATTGTTTTAACGCGCCGGCTTGTCGGGTTAACACCGTTAACGATGATCGAAAAGACGAATTTTTCGCCCGCAGCCGACTTTATGTAACCCGAAAGGCTTGAAACCTGATTGATCGTTCCGGTTTTTCCGCGCACATTGGCTTCCGCCAGAGTGCCTTTAAAACGGTTTTGCAAAGTTCCGTCCATTCCGCCGATGGTCAGGGACGCGTCCCAGGCAATCGAATACGGACTTTTTGCCATATATTGATAAACCTGTACGACCGCCTCCGGCGTTACGAGATTATGCCGCGAAAGCCCCGAACCGTCCGATTGAACGATGCCGTCGGGCGCAACGCCGATTTCCTGCAAAAATTTCTGCACGACCGCCAATCCTTTTTCCGCACTCGTTTTTGTTAAATCCGTCTTATCGCCGCGTTCTTCGCCGAGCGTCCAGAGCAGGGTTTCAGTATAAAGATTCTGGCTCGGTTTCATAGTCTTTTGCGCGATGATGCTGAGCGGCGTTGATTCGAGTTTGGCAATTTCGATTTTGTTGTTCTCTTGGGAATTAACGGTGTTAATTAAACTATTTGCTCCTGTGATAACAATCCCTTTTTGCTCCAATCTCCGGCGCAGAATGTTAATAAAAAGCGCGGCTGAATCGGAAACGGCGATGCGTCCCGAATAAATTTCGCCGCCGGCAGGCATCGTGCCGGAAATTTCGATCACGTCCTGATCTAATTTTTTCGTTACCTTTAAAGCGCGCTGCTGTCCGGCAGTCGTACATTGATTGATAATTCTGATAACCGTTTCATTCGGTAAGATTTCCGCAATGCACGGCGCACCGCCGTTTGCGCCGGGCGAAACGCGCAAGGTTATCGAATTATCATTAAAACTCAAAGCTGAAATTCCCGCGCCGTAATACCATTGCAAATCGTCCCATTCCCAACTGCCCGGAATGTAAAATCCGCGAAAATAACTCGTGTCGCCGATCAGATTTCCCTCGATTCTTTTTACTCCGGCTTGCGCGATTTTTTCAACCAGACTGTCTATACCCTTATAATAATCGCCTTCGGAAAAAGCGGTCGAAAACGAAACATCGCCGCGCCCGTAAATTGTTAAATCGCCTTTGATTACGCCGTTTTCGTCAGGCATCGCGGGAGCGTAAGCGGAAGTTACAAACTTAAAATTCGGCGAAAGTTTTTCGATTGCCGTCGCAACTGTGAAAACCTTCATATTCGAAGCGGGCATAAAGTATTTTTCCGAATTTTGTTCAAAAACGATTTTACCCGTATCGAGCGAAACGATTTTTACGCCGATTTGTCCGCGCCTGAGTTCCGGTCGCTGCAGCGCAAGCCGGATTTTCGATTGCAAAGACGGCAGAGTTTGAATCGGAACAGGAGTCGGCGAAGCGGTCGAAGTCGGAATCGGCGAAACAGTCGGTTTCGGCAGCGGTTTATCAACCGTGCGCGGAGTCTGTGCCGAAATTCCGAAAAATAAGAGCAAAATCGCCAGAGCCGGAAATAGCGTAATTTTCAGTTGATTCAATTTGTTTTTCATTAAGTTTGTATAGTTTTGACGAAAATTATCAATCACTTTATCATTTTATTTTGCAGTAAGATTGCTTTGTCATCAAATCTCTCGATAAAAAATAACGGAAACGAATTTTTAATTCGTCTCTAATAGGTTGCAACATCACAGTAAAGTAAGGCATTATAGAAGCAGTTAATCCTTCTCTCGCGCATCGACGGTGATGCGCCCGTGTCAAAAAAAAATTGACGGCGTTTTGGATAGTTCGAGAGTCGGCTGTTTATAACTATAGAAGCCGCTTTTATTTAGATAGAGCATCCGAAACCCGATTCTTCGCAGGCAGACCGTTTCTCCGAAACCACTTCGATTCGACGCTTCTTTTGAAGTTCCAATTTCTTGGAACAAAAAGGTGAATTTTAAAAAATTTATGAAACTATACGTAGGAAATATTTCCTTTGATACAAACGAGCAGGATTTAGAAGAATTATTCGCAGAAGTCGGAACGGTCGAATCGGCAAACATTATTAATGACCGCGACAGCGGACGCTCGCGCGGCTTCGGTTTTGTTGAAATGTCTTCAAAACAGGAAGGCGAGGACGCTATCGAACAGTTTAACGGAAAAGAAATCAACGGTCGCAGTCTGGTGGTTAATGAAGCCAGACAGCGCGAAGATCGCGGCGGACGCGGCGGCGGCGGAAATCGCGGCGGCGGCGGAAGCCGTTGGTAATTTCAAACAACAGATCAATAATCAAAAATCAATGATTTTATAAGGAAATCATTGATTTTATAACATTAAGTGCCTTCGCCTTATGTTTAAGCCGAAGGCACTTAATTTTTGAAATAAACTTTGTGTAAGATTTATTTTCAAAAATTATTACAAAATATTATCGTTAAGAAAACGCATTGTAAGCGTTACCAGTTAGAAATATGTTCATAACCAGAGCGGATAAAAAACGCCATACTTAACGATTTGAATTTTAAAACAATAAGGACTTTTTATGACATTTTCTAAATTGGGATTAAATAATACGCTCGTGCGTAAATGCGAATCCCTTAATTTTACGGAACCGACACCGATTCAAAAACAGGCGATTCCTGTAATTCTCAAAGGTGCGGATCTAATTGGCTGTGCAGAAACCGGAACAGGTAAGACAGCCGC
>CAYUGW010000208.1:0-7099 GCA_964444245.1 uncultured Blastocatellaceae bacterium
AGGTGAAAGGGAAAAGGTGAAAGATAATTCTTCGATAAAACCTATCACTTTTCACTTATTACCTTTCACTTATTCCGAAGTGTAAAAGCCTAACCGCTTCCTTAATAATTCTTTATGTCATTGCGGCGAAAAGTTTATTTAAAGACTCCTTCGCCGAGAAAATTTTCTCGCAAATAAGAAATCGTGTCCTGCAGAGTTTCCTGCGGATCGCGGGACGTAAAACCTAATTCTTCTTCCGCCTTGCTCGAATCGAAATACCAGAAATATTCGCCCATTTCCACTTCCGACGCTTCAAAAGGCATCGTTTTATTAAAATTTTTATAGACCGAATCGAGAAAATTCGCGCCGAAAACCGCAACCGATTTCGGGATTTTCAAGACGGGCGCAGAAACTCCGGTCAATCTTTCGAGCCGTTTGAAAAATTCCTGAAACGTCCAGTTTACCGCGCCGAGCAGGTATCTTTCCTGATGTCTGCCTTTATCGAGCGCGCTGAAAAAAGCATTTGCCGCGTCGCGTGCGTCAACAAAATTCAAACCGCCGGAAGGCGTTGTCGGCAGCTTTTTTGCCATAAAATCAAGAACCGGTTTGGTCGAACTCAGACGCTCGTCGCCCGCGCCCAAAAGCAGAGACGGATTCAAGATGACAAGCCGTTCGCCTTTATCTTGAAAAACTCGCAAAGCGGTTTTTTCCTGATAATATTTCGAAGCGTAATAAGCCCATTTCGTCAGAATCTCGACGGGCTGCGGATATGTTTCGTCCGTAATTTCGCCGTCTTCCGTTATTGCGCTCGTTCCGGAAGATGAAGCGAGAATAAAATTTTTAACCTTATTTTCTTTCGCTGCTTCGCATAAAAGCCGCGTTCCTTCGACGTGGATTTTATTCATCTGAATCGCGCCGTCGTAAGCAAACGAAACCTTTCCGGCGAGATGATAAACCGCCTCGCAATTTTTCGTCGCATTTGCCACGTCTTCTTTGCGCGTCACCGAACCCGCAAACGGCTCAACGCCCGAATCCGTCATCCATTCGGGAACGCTTGAAGCCATCACGCGCAGATTGCGCGCGCCTGAATCAAGAAATTTCTGAACGAGATGCGTTCCTAAAAATCCCGTTCCGCCGGTAATCAAGATTTTCTTTTCTCTTTTTTTTACTGCTTTTGTTTTTTTCTCTGCCATTATTTTGATTTTTGGATTTTTTGCACTTCAACCCAACTTAAGCAACCTTCTCCTCTTGTGTCGAGAGTAAAAACTATTTCCTTGTTTTTTACTCTTGAAGAAGATTTTTTTAATTTCATAACAGCCAAAATGTCATAATAAAAATCCCAGGTTTTGGCTCTAATCATATATTTTCCAGAGGGAAAATCCACTATTTCAAATCTTCCATTTTCATCTGTTTTTGTTTCAGCTAAAATTTCTTCACCGTCATCCGTATTTTTATATATTTGAATTTTTGCATTTGGTATAACTTCTTTGGTTTCAGTTATTACTACTCCATAAACCGCGTTTGTTTTTATATTTGAAACATTAACCGTACAAGGCAAAACATCATAAACTAAAAAAACTGCGAAAACTAAAGATATAATAATTCTGACTTTCATAAACTTCACTCTGTGAATATTTCCTTGAGCTTTTCCAAAACCTCGACTTGAGTCTGTTCCTCAATCTCGCCGAGTTTTTTCCCCAAGCGCGTTTTATCAACCGCACGGATTTGGTCAAGCACGATAAATCCGCTTTTACCTTCAAATTCACACGCAACGCGCGACGGAAAAGATCGTGTCTTGGTCGTCATCGGCGCGATAATCGCCGTTCTGACATTTCGATTCATCTCATCAGGCGAAACGATCAGACACGGACGGCGTTTTTGAATTTCCACGCCGACGGTCGGATCGAGATTTGTGAGATAGACGTCGAATCGCTTTACCATTCCCATTCTTCCTCATCGAAACGATTTTTAATATCTTCGCCGAAGATTTCTTCCGTTTCGCCGCCTTCGGCTAAGGCTTGCTGAAACAGTTCTTCCCAATCTTCACGCGGTTTTCGTGCCGATGAAATAACGATGGTTTCGCCGCGAACTTCAAGTTCGACCGCGCCGCTGAGTTTACTTTGTTCAAGCAAAATCTTCGGAATCCTGATGCCTTTTGAATTTCCGATTGTCACGATGTTCGTTTTCATAATTACAATGTAATTACGTGAAAAAATTTTGTCAAGAATTTCATTAAAAAACTATTCGCTCTTCACTATTAACTGTTCACTATTTTACAGAAATAAAATTGTAAAACAGTGAATAGCGAATAGTTAATAGTTAATAGTTGCGGCAATTGAATAAGACAGTTTTAGCAATAAATTCGCGCTATTTTACAAGACGAGCCGAAAATTTAAAAAATATGACCAAATCAGTTAAAATTCTTAAACACTCACGAATTTCAAATTATTTCCAGGTCTTTCTGATCGGATGCGCTTCGGTGTTGAAAATAACCTTTTTGAAATCCAGAGTTTTCGGCGGCGCAAAAAGAAGATAATAATACTTAAAGGTTTCCGCCAGAACGAAACTCTGCATCGTATCCGCTTTTTCCTTGGTGACAACGCTTTTCAAACTCGCGTAGCCGACTTCCGATTTGCAGTGTTTGACGAAATCCGCAAAAAGGCTCGCGCCCATACGCAGGTATTTTTCGTCATTCGTATATTGATAAAGATAATATGTCGATTCGACGATTTCGGGGCGCAGCGGATAACCGGCGTGGACGACTTCCTGTTTCTGATAATCGAAAACTTCGGGTTCGATGCCGTGTTTGTTCCACATTTTAAATGAAGAATCCTGTAAACGCTTCGCTCTTTCAAGATCGCCGGACAAAGCCAAAACTCCCGGAAAAAATGCGTCCAGAGCGCCGTAAGTTGTCGCGGTTCGCTTGCCCGTATTCATATCGGCGTGTCCGTACCAGAGTTCGCCGCGCACTTCATCGGCGTTGTATTTATTGACCGCTTTGATCGATTCTTCCCACATCCTGCGGCAATCGGCATCGTCAAACAAAATCGCGCATTTTAAGAGATATTCGTAATAAGAATCGATCTCCGCGCTGATATGACTGCCCGTATTCGTCCATTCGCCGGTTTCGACATTGATGCGCGTTCCGACCAGACCGATTGATGAGCGGCGGTTGTAGGTTTCGACCAGAGCGCGTTTGGCTTTTTCGTAATAAATCGGCTTTTTCGTCAGTTTCGCCAGAGTTCCGAATTCGATCAAAAGCGTTCCGGTTTCCGCCGGATTCGAGATTTCGCCGCGCGTTTTTCCGGTTTTCAGATTGACGTATTTATACGGCAAACCCGTCGGCGAATTAAATGCGGGAAGCAGACGAGTTCCCAGATCATCCGCCAAAGCGAGCAATTTTTTATCGTTCGTCATCTGATAAGCCGATAGCAAACCGCCCAAAATCCGGATCGTGATCTCGAAATTCTGCACGTAAATATCTTTATCGAACGACAGATTTTCCGTGATATATTTCCGGGTTTCATCGGCTTCCTTCTTCAAACCCATCAAAATCAGCGTATCGAGCGTATCGACCGGAGTCATAAGGAGCGTCTGCTCATACCAGTTATGATGAGTTTTGCTCAGAGGCTTCAGATCGTCATTGCCCCACGCGTATTTTTTATAACCGTTCCAGGCGTGCAGAAATTCGCTTTTCACCTCGGCGGCAAGTCTTTTTTTATCAACCTTTTGCTTGGTTTGTGCATAAGAAGTTGAAACGATTGTTAAAAGCAAAACGGCTGAAACGATAAATTTGATTTTTATATTTTTCATTAAATTTCAATATCAAGATGAATTAAAATCGCTCTTTCAATTTCATTTACTTTTTCCGGACTAATTGTGCCGATTTTCTTTTCGATTCTTTGTTTATCAATCGTGCGAATTTGATTACACTTTACCTTTGAATCGTTTTTCAAATTACCTTCTTCTTTCGGTAAGAAAACTTCAAACGGATAAATTTTTAAAGTCGTGGAAGTTTTCGGTACGATTGAAACCGTATCAGAATGCTTGTTATTAATGTCATTTGAAACAATTAAAACAGGTCGCTTTTTCGAGATTTCGCTGCCGATTGTCGGACTTAGATCCGCCAAATAGATTTCACCCTTCAAAATTCGGCTCATAAGTTTTCTAAATCAGCATTTTCAAATTCTTTTGTCAAAGCCAAGTCTTCTTTTGCAGTTGCTTGATAACCTTCAGTCAAGAGTTGTTTTAAGTTACGATATTTCTCTCGCTCCAGTTTTTCTTTAATCGCTTCAACCACAAAATCGTCTTGTCTTTTTTCCAAAGCACTCAAAACGCCGAAAATTTCATCCGGAATTGTTACTTGTAATGTTCTCATACGCAAAATTTTATCATAAAAATTGTTACTTAAAAATAGTTTCTATTTTCTATCTTTACTTCTACTTACTTATCAAAACCGGCTCACCGAATCCTAATTCTTTCAGGCGCGGCAGCTGAGTTTTGGCATCGCCGACGACGAGAAAGATCATTTTATTCGGATCGAGATATTTCGCCGATAAATTCCTGATCTGCTCGACGGTCATCGCTTTGACGATCTGTTCGCGCTGTTTGACGTAATCGTATTTCCAGCCGTATTTGCTGATGTTTTCGAGCATACCGAGTTTTGCCTGCGCGGTTTCAAACGCGCGTGCGTTGCTTTTAACCAGAAAACTTTTTGTCGTTGCCAGATCGTTTTCCGAGAAGTTTTTCGGATAATTTTCGAGAATTTCTTTAATCAATTGCGCCGATTCGAGCGTTACGTTGGTTCTGACACCGCTCGAGATCGTAAATGCGCCGGGCGATTTTGTTCCCGAAAAATTGGAATTGATCCCGTAAGTGTAGCCTTTGCCCTCGCGCAATTGCTGGGTTAATTGCGAAGCGAAACCGCCGCCGCCCAGGATATAATTCATCACGACCGCCGGATAAAAATCCTTATCGGTCTGCGCCAGCGCGGGATAACCGAAGCGCAAAACCGATTGTTTCGCGTCCGGTACGTCGTAGAAATAAATCTGCGATTTCGCGGGCGCGGACGGCGTTTTATATTCGGGAATCGAAACCTTTTTAGCTTTCCATTTTTTGCTGATTCCGCTCAGAGGTTTGGTGATCGCCGCTTTATTTAACGCGCCGACGACGTGCATTCGGGCAACCCTTGGCGAAAAGTTTTTCGCGTAAAACGCTTTCAAATCGTCAAGCGTAATCGCATTAACCGACTCGATTGTTCCCAATATACTGCGCGAACGAATGTTGTCTTTACCAAAAATCAACTGATTATAATTATTCTGCGCGACCGAGTTCGGATTAGCTGCCTGCTGGCGAATCTGGCTGATCGTGCTTTGTTTGACGAGATCGAATTCCTTCGCGTCCCAGCGCGGTTCGAGCAGGATTTCTTCGACCAGAGCAAGCGTCGCATCATAATTTCGCGCCAGCGTGTTGACTCTCATTCTAATTTCTTCCGTTTCGGCGGAAACATTGATCGTCGCGCCGAGCTGCTGAATCGCTTCTTCGAGTTCCTGCGGCGTTTTCTTCGCGGTGCCTTGCGTCATCAACTGCGCCAGCATATTGGCAACACCGACCTTTTTAATATCTTCCAGCAGAAGTCCGCCGTCCAGCACGATTTCAAACTGCACGAGCGGAACTTCCGTGTTTTCAATGCCATAGACGCGCATTCTGTTGGAAAGTTTCTGTTCCCAGATCGTCGGAATTTTTACTTCCGGCGCGTCGCCGTAGGGCGGTTCGACCGAGCGATCAAAACTCGAAGGCGTTTTTTCGTATTCGGCTACGACATTCGGATCGACATCACTTTCCGCGCCCGCAACTATTTGTTCTTCAACGACTTCCGCTTTGCGTGAATTTTCCAGAGCGAGATTCGTTTTTCCCTTCGGCACAAAACTGGTCGCGACATAATTTTTGCCCTTGATATATTTTTCGTAAACGCGCATCACGTCCGCCGGCGTAACGGCGAGGATATTTTGGATGTCTTTTTCGACAAATCCCGGATTTCCGGTTAAATAATTGTATTCCGCAAGCTGCGCTCCCTTACCCAAAACGCTCGACAGCGAATTGTAAAACTGTGTTTCCTGTCCGGCTTTGATGCGGTTTAGATCTTTTTCGGAAATGCCTTCTTTTTCAAATTTGGCAAAGGCTTCGGCAATCGCTTTGGCTGCGTCATTCAGATTTTTATCGGCAAAAGCGCGAACCCGCAGATGCGTCTGTCCGGCTAATTCCGAATTATAGTTATACATCAAAACATTCGGCGCGAGTTTTTTATCTTCAACCAAAACCTGATAAAACGGGGCTTTTTTGCCCTGCGACAAATACTGCGTCAAAACCGCCAGCGGATAAGAATCGGGATGAAAACGCTCGACGGTCGCCCACGCAAGCGTTAATTCGGGAAGATTCGCAAAATTGTCTTCGTGATAAAGTTTGACGGTTTCTTTCACACTTCCAGCGCGTTTCGGCAAAGGCTCAACATCTTCGCCTTTTTTTATCTCGCTGAAATATTTCTCGACCCATTTTTTTGCTTGCGCCGTGTCGAAATCGCCCGTAACTGTAAGTGTAACGTTATTCGGCACATACCAGCGGCGGAAAAATTCCTTGACATCCGAGAGCGTCGCGCGGTCTAAATCTTCAAGCGAACCGATCACCTGCCAGTTATACGGATGATCCGCCGGATACAGATTTTTATCAATCACATATTGCGTATGTCCATACGGTTGATTGTCAACGCCCTGCCGTTTTTCGTTTTTAACGACCTGTTTTTCCTTCGCCAAAACCGGATCGGTCACGGTATTGATAAACCAGCCCAATTTGTCGGCTTCCGCCCAGAGCATTTTCTCCAGAGCATCTTTCGGCACGGTTTGCAGATAATTCGTCCGGTCGCGCGAAGTCGAACCGTTCGCCCCCGAACCGCCGATCCGCGCCGACATTTTATCAAGCCCGCCTTTGCCCAGGTTTTCCGATTCCAAAAAAAGAAGATGCTCGAATAAATGAGCAAATCCCGTTCTTCCCTCCTTTTCGCGCGCCGAACCGACGTGCGCCGTCAGATTAACCGCAACGACCGGATCGGAGCGGTCAACATGAA
>CAYUGW010000209.1:0-7091 GCA_964444245.1 uncultured Blastocatellaceae bacterium
CAAAATCTCTTTTGAAATGCTCGGTCTGCATTGTTTGCGCGATAAAACCCGTAATAATTCCGGTCAAAGTGTCGCCGTTTCCGGCTTTTCCGAGACCGGAATTTCCCGTCGGATTTATCACGACGCGACCGTCCGGCGCACCGATCAAAGCGCGTTCGCCTTTTAAGACCAAAATTATTTTGTATTTTTCCGCAAATTCCCGCACAGCTTTTACGCGGTCTTTTAGTGCTTCTTTGTTTTTTGTTCCGAGCAGCCGCAGAAATTCGCCTTCGTGCGGCGTTAAGATCAAAGGCAACTCGTCCGAGCCTTGCAAACCGAACGGCGCGAGCGCATTCAAACCGTCGGCATCAATGACGACCGGAGTTTTTCTTTTTTCGACGATTTTTCTGACAAAATTGCGCGAGCTTTCTTCCGATGAAGAAAGCCCGCTGCCGACGGCGACCGCATCAATGCTTTTTTCGATAAATTCGCTGATTTCTTCAAACGCTTCTTCCGCAACCGCACCGCCGCTCGTTTCTGCCGTGCCGCGTGTCATAACTTCCGGCAAAACGCGCGAAGCAATCGAAGCCTGCGCCGATTCGCTCGTTGCCACCGTTACTAAACCGACACCTGAGACAATCGCCGCATTTCCGCAAAGCACCGCCGCGCCCGCATAATCTTTCGATCCGGCGATTAAAAGCGCGTGTCCGCGTTTATTTTTGTAGGAATTGCTCATAAATCTAGTATGATAGAGCCAATCAAGTGCATCTTGCTTTTCGCTTAAAAACAATTTCGACGGTGAATTCTCAATTAAATCTATTGGCGAACCGATATTTGCAATATGAAGTTTGCCATTTTCATTACTTTGCGGCGGAAGAACATTAGCGAGTTTTGGTGCGGTAAAAGTAATGGTAACATCGGGGTCTAAATTAAAACCGATAGGTTCAGCAGAATCGGCATTCATTCCTGAGGGTAAATCAATTGAAATTACCCAAGACCTGTAATTATCAATTGTATAATCTCGTGCTAAATCAAGAAATGAAGAACTAAGTTCATCTAATGGACGATTCAATCCGGTCCCAAATAGTGCATCAATAATTACATCGAATTTCTGAATCTTCCCGGTAAACTTCCAAAAATCGTAACCTCTTGTTTTGTTCCACCATTTTGTAAGCTCTTCATAATTTTCGATTTGTTTAAAGAAGATCGGATAACGCTGATATTGATTTTGAACCAAAAAATTAAAATTAGTTCTTGCATCGCCTTTCGTATCTTCAACTTTTCCCAGTAAGAGAACATAAACTTTTGCGCTGTTTTGCCATAAAATTCGTGCTAAAGCCGCGCCGTCGCCGCCGTTGTTGCCTTTGCCGCAGAGGATTAGAAAAGATTTTCCCGCAACCGAACCGCCGAATTTTTCCTTTATCACATCGGCGGCGGCGTGGGCGGCGTTTTCCATCAGGATTATTGACGGAATGCCGTATTTTTCCGTCGTCAAACGGTCAACTTCGCGCATTTCTGTCGCACTTAAAACTTTTTGCATACGCTTTGAAGAATAAAAAAATAGCCGCATCTCGTCAATGAAATGCGGCTCAGGATTGATATTTTCTAAAGAGAATGTGAATTCTACGGATTATTGGATAACCAAATTATGTTTGCCACTGTGCTTCGACTACCTTTTTTATTCCGTTAATTATAGAAAGGCGTATTCCGACTACCTTTCCAGAATTTTCGAGATTTATTTTATTTTCTTTTTTACGGGTTGTCAAAAGATATAAAAAAAACACCCCGAAATTTCTTTTTCGGTCGCCCGATCAAGCCATAAACTCTTTCAGATATGATACAGTCAAAACTATGATTTATTTAGAAATTCCATACGTTTCCGAAAACAGCGGGATAGACAAAAGCTCGGCTGAAAAGGAAATTCGGACTTTAAAAATCAGCGAAGACACGAAAGCCGAGATTTTCGAAGCCATCTACAATCGCCGCCCGGTCGGAGTTAATTTTGAAAATGAAGAATTAGATCAGGTTTTATTGCTTGAAAAAGCCCTCAGCCGGCTTGGAATTCCGTACAGACAAGTCAAGGAAGAATAAATCAAACCTTTTGTAAACGCTTTTAAATGGCGGTGAAATGCTTTCCGGTCGGTGAATTGGCTTTGCCGATCCTCAAGAATCGCGTTGCGCCGGAGATCGAAGAAGCCGTTCCTGCGATGGCAATTGAATAACCGAGTGCGAATCTCGAATGAACTCAAACGTAGCGGTCAATTGAACAAGACTCCTTAGTTCTACCCGTGGCTAAAAACCAGCCTAGATGAGCTTTATTAAAGCTAATTCGAAAAATTCATTTTTCTCAGCAATTCTTGAAATTTTGGATTTGATCTCATGGAATCAAATGACGGATCAACTTTTAAAGCATACCAAATTGAGCCCCGGCTATTTAGATTCTTTTCAATGTATGCAAGAGCCCTTTCTTCGTCGTTCAACAGAGCATACCGTGAGGCGATATGGTATTCCGAATCATAGGGATCAGCCGATTTTTTTTTAAGCAGATCAATCTGTTTTTGCCAGAAGCTGCGGATGCCCCCCGTTTGATAAGCCCTGCGGAGGAGATCAATTGATTCGGGCTGTGATGTTGAACTTCGTTTTAATTCGGCTTCCACTGCTTCATCAAACATTCCGGTTCGCTCGTAAATACGAGTTAGAAAAAAGTAAGCCGTTCCGGTGTTCGGTGCAAGTTCCAATACTTTTTGAAACTGAGTGACTGCCTGCTCATATTGGCGTGAAAAATAAAAGTTTGCGCCTAAATAAATACCTATGTTTATTGAGGTAGGATCAAGCCGCTCAGCCTCTTTTAACTGTGTGAAGGCTTCTTCAAATCTATTCGATGCATTTAAAAGCATTCCATATCGGGCGCGTGCTTCGGCATAATTTGGATTTAGTTCTATAGCCCGCTTGAAATTTACTTCGGCTTCTTCAAATCGCCAATAGTATAAATTATTTATAGACCCCATTGCGGTATGAGCTTCCGGGATTGTAGAGTCTAGTTCCAATGCTTTTCGCACCGCAGTTTCAGCCTTCTGATATGCTTCATCAGCGGATAAAACGCCGCGTTGATTCAGCAGATGGTAACAATCGGCGATGCCTGTGTAGGCAAGCGCGAAATTCGGATCGGCTTCGATCGACTGTTGAAAGAAACCGAGCGCCTTCCAGTAAGATTGGGGTGTGCGCTGATTCCAAAGATAACGTCCTTTTAAGTAAGCTTCATAGGCTTCGTTGTTTTTGGTCGTTTGGCGATTGAACCTCTCACTTTCTTCGAAAGCTAATTTCTTTCGCAGACGATTTGAAATCTTATCTTGCAGAGCCAGAATTTCGTCTTCCCGCCCGTCGAACTGCTCAGACCATAACTGCTCACCGCTTCTGGTTGAAATTAACTGCAGGGTGATGCGTACATTTTGGTTTTCCGACTGCACTCTGCCGTCTAAAACCGCATCGACTTGAAGGGCTTTCCCGGCTTCGACGGCATCCTGCTGTTCACCCGAAAAACGTAAAACCGAATTGGTCGGGCGAACGGCAACCTTCTCAAATTCTCCGAGTTTCGTTATCAGCGCATCGGTGATTCGCAGGCGTAAAGACTCATTTTCAGGTTCCGAAGCAAAAGATTTAAGCGGTAAAACGGCGATCGAGTTGATTTGCGACGTGCTTTCCACTTGTAAATTTTGATAACGCCAGAAAGCCAAACCGATTATGGATGTAATTAGTAAGGCTGCTGCAATTGCCGAAGGTGAAAAAGAAAATCGAGATAGAGTTGGAGCAGGTGATAAAACGTTTTCTCTTTCCTTTGCCGCTTCTGATTTTTCCTTTGCCTTTTGTAAATTATAAACCGCTTCGCTTTTTTGTAATGAATAATCAGCGTCATCCGAAAATTCTTCAATTAAAGTTTGCTCGAAAATCTGCCGCTCAAAAACGATTTCGTCATTACCGCTTTCAATCTCGGACACTTCTCCGGCAAAACGATAGCCTCGACGCGGAATTGTTTCGATGAACTTTTCGCCGCTAAGCTGTTTAAGAGTTTTTCTCAGTTCGTGAACATTGCGCGAGAGACTGTTTTCCTCAACAAACGAATCTCGCCAGACTTCTTCCATCAATTCGTCTTTAGTAACGAGTTCGCCACGGTGCTTAACAAGCGCGGCGAGTGTTTCCAGAGCTTTCGGCTTGAGAGGAACAATCCGGTCTTCGTGCCACAAAATTAATTTTTCAGCATCGAGACGAAACTGACCGAATTTATATAAACCGTTACTTTTCATTACTTTACTGCCTGCAAAGAAAAACCAAAGAAAAAAAGAAGATTTTGCAAAAGACTTTCCCAAACGCTTTTGAGTAAAAACGAAATTACCGAAAAGAACAAAAACCGCAATTTTTAAGATTTGGTTGATTATACATAAAACCGATGCCGATAGAAAAGAAATTTTTGATTACCAGACAAAGATTAGAGCGCGTCGTTATGAGGCGGCACAACTTAAGCGACCAACATTTAATGTGTGCCGTGTGCGGCGAACAAAATCCGATGATTTCAATCGAACAATCCGGTCTGGTGTGCGGAATCGATGTTCGCGCCGTTTTTCACCTGTTGGGAACCGGTGAAGTTCATTTTGCGGAATTACCTTCGGGACTTTTACTTATTTGCGTCGCATCGCTGCAAGCGGAGATGCGGAAAGCAAAACAATAAAACACGGGAGCTTTTTTTAAAAAAAGCTCTTAAATACAGAAATTCTAAATTTGAAAGGAGACAAAAAATGAAAACGCAAAAAATTATGATTACCTGTTTGGTCGCCGGACTGCTGGCGGCATTCTTTATCATTGTAAACGCGCAAAACGGTTTTGGCGGCAATGAACTTTTACCGAACGCGCGGAATCAAGGCGGCGGCAGCAAAGCATTACTCGGAAGCTGGAAAGTCAGACTTACACCCGGCTCAGGTCAAGCACAATTTGACGAATTAATGACCTTTAATGAGGGCGGCGGAATCGTTGAAAGCAACAATTACCCATTCTTTCAATTAGGTTTGACAGCTTCACCCGGACACGGAACGTGGAGTTACGCCGGACGGAAAAAATTCCCGTTCACCTTCATTAAGTTTTTGTACACCTTACAAGGAGAAGCAGCCGGAACGATGAAGGTAACAGGCACTATTACTTATTCGCCTTCGAGCGACAGTTGGAGCGGACCGGCAACGGTGGCTATTTGCGACAATCAAGCGAATAACTGCAATACCATTGACGTAACCAACGGACAAGCTAAACGCATTAATGCCGGCTCGTAACCGGCATTCCGAAATTAATTTCGAGAAGGGTGTTTTGGAAATCAAAATGCCCTTCGATGTACACAAAATTTATTAAGATTCGTCCGCACGTTTACCAGTTTCCCGGGAAGCGGAAGGAATTCCCAGACGGCGGTTTTAAAAGATAATCCGCTGCGGCATTTCCGGTTCATCAACAGTCGGCGTCAAAATCCGACGATCGCTTCCCGAACTTTTTTCGGCGGTGAAAAAGCGGTCGAAAGAGCCGTCCTTTCCTGAGTCGCTAATATGATTTACGACATCCTCAAACGAGAAGGAAGACGCAAATCACTTAAGAAACAAAATCAACAAAGAGGAGAAAAAAATGAAAGCAGAATTAATCAACCGACAAATGAAACGGGCAATGATAATGATAATCGGGGCGCTGTGCGCCATGCTGGCGTTGGGCGTCAACCACGGTGTCAGGGCGCAGGGCGCGGCGGAGTGCGAGCGCATCGCCTTCACCTCCTTCCGCGACGGCAACACGGAGATATACGTAATGAACACGGACGGCTCGAATCAGACCAACCTGACCAACACCACGGCGGCTGATTTAGAACCGGCGTTCTCGCCTGACGGCAGCCGCATCGCCTTCGTTTCCTTACGCGACGGCAACTTTGAGATTTACGTGATGAACGCCGACGGGACGAATCAGACGCGTCTGACCGACAACACGGCGGATGACCGTGAACCGACGTTCTCGCCTGACGGCAGCCGGATCGCGTTTACCTCCGACCGCGACGGTAACGTGGAAATCTACGTAATGGATGCGGACGGCTCGAATCAGTCGCGTCTGACCAACAGCCCGAGGTTAGATAGCGACCCGAAATTCTCGCCTGACGGCAGCCGCATCGCCTTTCGCTCCGACCGCGACAATTTCGCGGAGATCTACGTGATGAATGTGGACGGCTCGAATCAGACCAACCTTTCCAACAACCCGGCGGCTGATTTCGAACCGGCGTTCTCGCCTGACGGCAGCCGTATCGCGTTCGTCTCCGCCCGCGACGGTAACGCGGAGATCTACGTGATGGATGCGGACGGGACGAATCAGACGCGTCTGATCAACAACCCGACGACTGATCGCGACCCGGTGTTCTCGTCTGACGGCAGCCGCATCGCCTTCACATCCTTCCGCGACGGCACCCAGGAGATCTACGTGATGAATATGGACGGCTCGAATCAGACGCGTCTGACCAACAACACGGCGACTGATAATACCCCAGCATTCGGCAATGAAACGACGGACACGGACGACGATGGCGTCCCGGACTGCCGCGACAACTGCCCGACCACGCCCAACCCGGAGCGCATCGCCTTTCAATCCACCCGCGGCGGCGGCAACTTTGAGATCTACGTGATGAATGCCGACGGGACGAATCTGACCAATCTGACCAACAACACGGTGATTGATTGGGAACCGGCGTTCTCGCCTGATGGCAGCCGCATCGCCTTTAGCTCCGAGCGCAGTGCCGCCGGCTTTGAGATCTACGTGATGAACGCCGACGGGACGAATCAGACCAATCTGACCAACAGCCTGGGGGCTGATATCGACCCGGTGTTCTCGCCTGACGGCAGCCGCATCGCCTTTAGCTCCCGACGCGACGGCAACTTTGAGATCTACGTGATGGATGCGGACGGCTCAAATCAGACGCGTCTGACCGACAACCCGTCGGATGATTTAGCCCCGGCGTTCTCGCCTGACGGCAGCCAAATCACCTTCCGCTCCGGTCGCGACGGCAATGTGGAGATCTACGTGATGAACGCCGACGGGACGAATCAGAC
>CAYUGW010000210.1:0-7050 GCA_964444245.1 uncultured Blastocatellaceae bacterium
TAAACGCGGGACTCCAAACTTTTTTCAAACGCCTTAAAATTTAATTTACGTTCTACTTAATTCAAGAATTTCTGCCGTGCGTGAAAGCGGTGAACGAGTTCTTCCAGGAAACCTTCGTAGGTAAAATTTTCCAAACTATATGCCGGTTTCAGTTTATACATAATCGGCAGTGCGACGCGCCAAGCCATCCAGAGCCTCTGTTTTTCGGTCAAATCCCAGCGTCTTCTTAAGAAACTTTCGACGACTTCGATCTCGCTTTCGGTAATTTTTGCAATATTGGCTTCAAATTCGATTTTCTTCTGCACGCGACGGAAAGCCGCATCGCTGACCGGATTCGAGAAAGTTTCCTGAAAGGTCGGTGCTTCGTCGGTTCGCTCGCGGATGACGACCGTTCCGGCAAAAATATCGCCGATGCGCTGATCGCGCCCGCTCATAAAGATCACGATCAAACCGATCGAATAAATCGGAACAGCGATGCCCGGCAAGGCATCGAAAATCCGCAAAAGATTTCTTGCCAGGGCTTCCCAAAAAGTTACGGGTCTGCCGTCTTCGCGCAAAACGCGCAGTTTCAGGAGACGTTTTCCGGGCGTTTGCCCGTTCCAGAGCCATTCAAAAAAAACGAAATAGCCGATAAAAATCAAGAAAATCAAAATAATCAAAATCGCAATCGTCCATTTCGACATTTCATCGAAAAACGCAAATTCTCCCAAATCGGAAATCCCGCTGGTCGAAGCGATAAAAACAAAGGCGACGACCAGCATTATCAAATATTGAAAAAAATGATCAATCGCCACCGCCAGAAAACGGTTGCCGATCGAAGCGAGCGCGAATTCGAGAGGCACTCTTTCGGGCGTTTCGATGATTAAGGTTTCTTCGGTTTCGATTATTGCTTGAGACATTTTGATTTCGGATTTCAAATTTCAAATTTCAAATTTTTCTATCGTTTAACATTTTACGGGTTTTTTCGATTTCTTCAATCAGAACTTTTTCATTCGGCAAAACCGTTTTATATTCTTTTGCCAAAACGCGTGCTCGGCAGATTTTCCAGTGTGTAATGCGCCAGAGCCTCGTCTTTTTCGGCGCATAAAATCAAACCGATTGAAGGATTTTCATCCGCGATGCGCCAATTTTCGTCGGCATAATTCGTATAAAGCAGCATCTGCCCGATGTCGGCGTGATCGAGTTCGCCGATTTTCAAATCAATTATCACCAGACAGCGCAGACGGCGATTATACAAAATCAAATCAACGCGATACCAGCTATTTCCGACACGGAGGCGTTTCTGCCGTCCGACAAACGCAAAATCCGCGCCCATTTCAAGCAGAAAATTCTGCAAATGCTTGATAATCGCTTCTTCCAGATCGTGTTCGGAATATTCGTCCTTGAGATTCAAAAACTCTAAAACAAACGGGTCTTTGATTTCTTCGTCGGGCGAAACATAATCTTCGGGCAAAGATTTTTCACCTTTTTCGAGCATCGCGGCTTTGTTTTTGGAAAGCAGAGTTCGTTTGTAAAACTGCGAATTTTTCTGACGTTTCAACTGCCGCACCGACCAACCGCCGCGCAGAGATTCGGTTTCATAAAACTCGCGCTCATTTTCGTCTTTACAAGCCAAAAGCAAAACATAATGCGACCACGGAAGCGGAAAATTTTTAGCAATTTCGGCGAGATCAAAAGATTGTGCAGACAGTGTCTGCACTTTGTTAGATTTCTGCGATGCTGTTTCGGATTTTTCTGAATAAGATTGTCCAGACAGTGTCTGGACAATCTTATGATAAGCTAAATAAAATGCCCGCATTTGAAAAAGATTGCTGCGACCAAATCCGCGTCCGAATTTATCAGATAAATCCTTAGCCAAGCGATCAATAATTTCCTTTCCATAATATTCGGCGCGTTCTTCACCTTTTTGTTCGATTTCGACGATGCGGCGACCGATTTCCCAATAAGTCGCGGTCATAATCGCATTGACCGAACGCGCCGTCAACCGGCGTGATTGTTCGAGCAGTTCGCTTAAATCCGATAAGATCGAATCGTATTCATTTTGAGGTTTGGTGAGTTTGTTTTTCGGCATAAATTTATTAGTCTGTAAATTAATTTTTCACATGTTCGGAGTCCCGCCTTTAGGCGGCTTTCTGCCGCGCTTCGCAGGCAAACCGCCTAAAGGCGGGACTCCAAACTTTTTTCAAACGCTTTAGAATTTAATTTACGCTCCATTTATTCTGTCTTAACTTTCAAAAACTTGCGTTTGCCGACCTGCAAAAGAATTTCGTCTTTCAGATCAATTTCCGCATCTCTATTTGAAACTTTTTCATTATCGAGTTTCACGCCGCCCTGTTCGATCAGGCGTTTTGCCTCTTTTTTAGACGGCGCGAGATTTGTGCTGACAAGCAATTCGGCGAGATTGTAAATGCCTGCGGAAACTCGAGTTTCTTCGATTTCGTCGGGAATTTCCTTTTTGACGAAACGCGCGACGAAATCCGCTTCCGCTTTTTGTGCGGCTTCTTTTGAATGAAAATCTTCGATGATGAGTTTGGCTAAATTTACTTTAAACCCGCGCGGATTTTCGCCCGAATTTTTCATTGCTTCGATTTCTTCCGCGCTCAAATCGGTCAAAAGTTCGTAATATTTCCACATCAGATCGTCGGAGATTGACATTATTTTGCCGAAGATTTCCGTTGGTTCTTCGTCAATTCCGATGTAATTTCCCAAACTTTTCGACATTTTATCTACGCCGTCCGTGCCTTCGAGCAACGGCGTGGTGATAATGACTTGCGGTTCTTGCGAATATTCGCGCTGAAGACTTCTGCCGACGAGCAAGTTAAATGTTTGATCCGTTCCGCCGAGTTCGACATCCGCCTCCAAAGCAACCGAATCAAAGCCTTGCACCAGCGGATAAAGCAATTCGTGCATCGAGATCGGTTTCGCTTCGCGCATCCGTTTTTGAAAATCATCGCGCTCCAAGATTTGCGCGACCGTGATATGCGAACAAAGTTTGACAAAATCCGCCGCATTAAATTTGTCCATCCATTCGGAATTAAAACGAATTTCGGTTTTTTCCGCGTCTAATAATTTAAATATCTGCGTTTTATAAGTTTCGGCATTTTTATCAATTTCCTCCCGCGTCAATGGCGGACGCGTCGCCGACTTCCCGCTCGGATCGCCGATCATTCCGGTAAAAGAACCGATCAAAAAAATTACCGTATGTCCGAGCTGCTGAAACGCTTTTAACTTGCGAATCACGACCGTATGCCCGAGATGTATATCCGGCGCGGTCGGATCTGCGCCGAGTTTGATGCGGAGCGGCTTGCCCGTTTTCGCGCTGCGCTCGAGCTTTTTCCGCAAGTCTTCTTCACGGATAAAATCAACCGTGCCTTTTTTTAAGAATTCAATTTGTTCGTCAATTGTCATAGGCTGATAATTGTAAGTAAATTTTCGTAATTTTTCTATTTTCAAAACCGTTTAATTCAATTTTTATTTTCTCACACCGGGTTTTTCCGCTTGTGCAAACCGCTGAAAATACAGAGTTTAATAAAATTAAAAAAAACTTAATGATTTTTCGCCAAAATTCCTGTAATATTTCACCAAATTTTGTCATTAGAATACAAAAAGCAAGCCTGCTACACAGACGTAACCGGCAACTGAAAAAGCCGAAAAGCCACCACCTCAATCGCAAGTTTTAATTAAGCGATTTGTGACGGTAAATCAAATAATTAGAGAGATAATTATGAGAAGATTCCTTATAAAATCTCTAAAATTATTGTTTATGATTTTACACTTCATTGAGAAAGCGATATGAAAACATTTACCGAACCCGAATTTTTAACCGATAAAGAGTTATTGCCGGAACTCGATGATTTGCGGAGATTGGCGTGGAAACATAACCCTTCGCGGACAAATATAAATCTTGAAACCGATCCTAACGGATTTTTTGATGATGCGGACGAAGATGCGGTTTATTGGGTTTCATATAATGATAAATGGGATATTGTTGCGGCGGCACGGTTGGGGATTGTCGAAGAGGTCATTGATTTGCCGGATCCGCCAATTGTATCTAATGATGACGTTCCGGATGAAAGACCTTTTTTGTTGTTTTCGTGGTTTGTCATTCATCCCGAATACGAAAATCTGATCTCGAAAGAGAAATTTGATTTGGCTCGCCTTGAATTTCAAGTCGAGAATGATTACCCGTTTGCCGTCACTGTTGCCAATATAACCCGTGCCAATGAATTAAGGAATGAATACGGCTGGCAGAATTTAGGTTCTTATCTTAAATGCCACGATGCGTATTCGCCTATCGGTAATTATGAAGAATTCAAAATACTGCTTTTGCAAGAGGTCAAACTGCCGCCGGAAAATACGAAACTTTTTAATCTAAGGAGCTAAAAAATGTGCTGTAAAATTCTAGTATTTGTTGTCTTAATTTTCGCAATTCCCGCTCTTGGGAGCGACTTGCCGGAATTTAAGGTAACTCGGTAGCGCAACACGCTGAAAAATATATTTCAATTAAAAATCAGGAGGAAGAACAATGAAAAGGAATGTTAATTCGTTTATTTTAGCAGCTTTTGTTTTAATGATTTTAGTTTCCGGTCAAAATATCTCCGCTCAGGACGAATGGGATAAGAACAGGTATGTCGCAGTTGCCCGCCTGATGAATATACTTGACGATTACGGACCGGATAAAGCACTGGAAACGCTAAATCTGTGTTTGAGAACACTTAACGCGAATGAATGTCTTATTCAAAGAGGCAAAACGTATATGTTTATGGAGAGATATTCAGATGCCATTAAGGATTTTACTAAAGTAATAAACTCTTATCCCGATAATGTTATTCAAAAATGGAATCTAGGCAGTTCTGATTACTTTACATATAATCTTTATAACAACCGCGGTTTTGCCTACGCAAAACTGAAGAAAACGGACTCAGCCATAAAGGATTTATCAAAAGCAATTGCGCTCATCACCAAGAGCGGCGATTCCTCGAATGAAGCAAATAAGATACTTTCGACCGCCTATATCAACAGATCTTACATTTATAGATCGAAGAACGATTTAAAGTCAGCGGTGGCGGATCTGACATCGGCTTTAGACCCGAAAACAGATATCGATATTTTTGAAATGATTGTTAGTCAAGTTGAAAAAATTATCGAAGAATCGCCGCGACTCGGCGAGGCTTACGGTTTGCGCGGGAGAATCCGTGCCAGAGAAAAAAATACTGCCGAAGCCTTTGCCGATTATACCAAAGCCATTTCTCTGAACACTACCGATGCGGAAACATATAATTACCGGGGCGTTATTTATTTCGATAGAAAAAATTATGAATTGGCTGCTGCCGATTATACCAAAGCCATCGCGCTGAATCCGAAACATAGAAATGCATACAGTAATCGCGGATCTGTTTATTTCGAAACGAAGAAGTATGATTCAGCTATTGCCGACTTCACGAAAGCAATCGAGATCGATCCGAAAAGCTCGGACTTTTATTACACTCGCGGCAGAGCATATCGGGAGATCGGCAACAGTGATTCGGCGCTTGCGGATTTCTCGAAGGCAATCGAACTTGAACCGAAAGGCTATTTAATCTATGTTGAGCGCGGGATTACTTACCGTTTAAAGGGCAGCTACGATCTAGCCATCGCCGATTTTACCAGGGCAATCTCCTACCGCCCAAATTATCTTAATGCCTATCATTGGCGGGCTTTAACTTACGATGCCAAAAAAGATTTTGGAAACGCTGAAAAAGATTTAACTATTATAATTACTTACGATCCGAAAAATGTTGTGTATATCGTGCAACGCGGGATTTTTTATTATCAACAAAAAAAATTCGACCTTTCCATTGCCGATTTGACTAAAGCGATGGTAATTGATCCTAAATATTATGACGCATATTTATGGCGCGGGCTTTCATACCGCAATTCAGATAGACTTGATCTGGCGATTGCCGACTACACCAAAGCCAACGAGATTGATCCGAAAAACTCCGACCCATATCGAGTGCGATGTTTCGCTTACGCGAAAAAAAACAGCTTCGATTCGGCGATTGCCGATTGTAACAAAGCGGCTGAGCTTTCCCCGAATGAATCATACATTTATTCAACCCGCGGTCAAGTTTATGAAATGATGGAGAAAAAAGATTTAGCCGCCGCCGATTACCGCAAGGCTCTTTCGCTCAATGCAAATAATGAAAAAGCAAAAGAAAAATTAGCCCAAATGGGGCTTCAACCGTAAGGCTTTCAATAATATAAATGCGAATCAAGAGTAGAAATAAATGCAATGAAAACGGGAGTTCTTTGCGGTCTTTGCGCCTGCTTTGCGATCTTTGCGGTAAACTCTTTTTTCTTTAACCGCTAAAGATCGCGCGCGTTTTACGCAAACACCTCAAAGTTTTTATCATTTCTTAATCTTGATTCGCATTTAATGTAGAAAGTATCGGGGCAAATTCCTGCAAAAACTAAACTTATAGGGATTAGCAAAAAATTAGGAATATAATTAGCAAAAAATTAAGGACTTTTAAGATATGTTTTTATAGACTTTGAAAGTGTAACAGCCAAAAAGTTAGATTTGATAAATTTTAATGAGTTTCAGTTTTGTTCAGAGTCTGTTCTTTAAGCTATCGGCTTAAATCCTTATATCTCACTAAAGACGGACTCTGAACAAATTTATTTCGGGAAATTCATTTTTATTAAAATTTCTTGAAAACGCGTGTCCGTTTTAATCGAATCAAAAGCGGCGGCATATTTAATTGACAAAATATCGGGAATACGCGCTTCGATCCCCTTTTCGAGCCATTCGATAGCTAAATCGTTTTCGCCGAGCGCGGCGTAGCCTTTTGCCAAATCTGTCGGATAAACATAATCTTTTTCGATCAGATCTTCGAGCCAGGCGGTTTTCGCCTCCAGAAATCCGCGATACCCCTCTTTTTGAAAAGATTCTTCCAGATTGTCAATCCACCGGATATTTGCCGATTCTATCTTCATCGCTTCCTTCCAAAGAGCAACCGCTTTATCGTAATCCGCTTTATGTTCATAGATTTCACTGGCGTTATACAA
>CAYUGW010000211.1:0-79 GCA_964444245.1 uncultured Blastocatellaceae bacterium
ATTTATAATGCGATGGAATCGCGCTCGTCCGATATTCACATCGAAACCAGAGAACGCGATGTGCAGGTCAAATTCCGCA
>CAYUGW010000211.1:89-4602 GCA_964444245.1 uncultured Blastocatellaceae bacterium
AAGGAAACCGATCAGGGCGAAGAAGTTCTGGATTTAGATCGCCTTGCATCAGATTCCGATATGTCGCCGATCATTAAATTGGTTGACACGATTATTTATAACGCGATGGAATCGCGATCATCGGATATTCATATCGAAACCCGTGAACGCGACGTGCAGGTCAAATTCCGCATTGACGGTGCGCTTTATGCAAAAGTCGATCCGATTGATATTGCTTATCATCAAACTCTGATTTCGCGCATCAAAGTTATGTCCGAACTCGATATTGCCGAACGCAGAATTCCGCAGGACGGCAGATTTCGCGTGCGTTACAAAGGCAGAACGGTTGATTTCCGCGTTTCGATTATGCCGACCGTTTACGGCGAAGACGCGGTAATCCGTATTTTGGACAAAGAGCAGATTTCGGAAGAATTCAAAAATCTGAGCCTCGACATTGTCGGTTTCGACGCGGAAGACTTAAAAAGATTCCGGCTTTATATCAAAGAACCATACGGAATGGTTCTCGTAACGGGTCCGACCGGTTCCGGTAAAACGACGACGCTTTACGGTGCTTTAAACGAAATCCGCAATGATGAAGACAAAATCATTACGATTGAAGACCCCGTAGAATATCAGCTTCACGGCATCGTGCAGATTCCGGTCAATGAGAAAAAGGGTCTGACGTTTGCACGCGGACTGCGTTCGATTCTGCGCCACGATCCCGACAAAATAATGGTCGGGGAAATCCGCGATGAAGAAACCGCGCAGATCGCGATCAACTCCGCTTTGACCGGACACCTTGTGTTTACGACGGTTCACGCCAATAACGTAATTGACGTGATCGGGCGTTTTTTGAATATGAAGGTTGATCTGTATAACTTTGTCGCCTCGCTTAACTGCGTTCTGGCGCAGAGACTGGTCAGACTTTTATGCTCGACCTGCAAACGCCAGTATAAACCCGATGCCGAAGAAATTATGCAGTCCGGTTTGCGTGCCGAAGAGGTCGTGGATAAAACGTTTTATATGAATGTCGGCTGCGATGCCTGCAATCATACGGGTTATCGCGGCAGAACGGCGATTCACGAACTTCTCGATATGACGGACGCGATCCGCGAAATGATTATTGATCGCCGTCCGGGTTCGGAAATCCGCCGCCAAGCCGAAAAAGACGGTTTGTCGAGTCTGAGAATCGCGGCGGTCAAAAAAGTTTTTGCCGGATTGACAACCCTGCACGAGATAAATCGCGTCACTTTTGTCGAAGAAATTCGTTAATAATTTGCATTTTTCTGGGTTTGGGTTGAAAATACCTTTGGAATTTTCCTCCGATATTTTTGGAACTTTACAAAAAACTCGGCGTGTATAGAGTGTCGGATGCAAACATTTCACTTATTAAGTTGAACACATTTCTCAATTTGAAAATTTGTAGTGCGCTTATGTTACCTTTATTTTAACGGCTGTTTTATTTCACAAATTGAATTAAAACCAAGTATTTGCCTAATTGAACGCCGGAAAAATTCGGTTGAATTTTTAATTAACATTATGAAAAAATCTGCTTACGTTCGTTTATCAATCACGATATTTTTACTTCTTTCGATGCTTTCGCCGACGGCTGTTTTAGCAAAAGGCGACGGGAAAAAGCTCTTTAGGGAAGGCTTAAAACACGAATATGCCGAAGAATGGGATAAAGCCGTCGAAAAATATGCGCTGGCGATAATAGACAATCCGCGTAATCCCGAATACCGGCTTCATTATCGACGGGCGCTTTTTAATGCTTCGCAGATGTTTATGAAGTTGGGCAGAGAAAAGGCAGAAAATCAGGATTATGAAGGTGCTTATACAGCTTTCCGCAAAGCCTACGGTTACGATCCGGTCAATGAACTGGCAAAATCCGAGATGGAAAGAATGGTCAGGCTTCAAAAAGAAGCAAACGGCGATGTGCCTGATGATAAACCCGATGCAAACGGCGTAAAGTTAGTACCGACAAGCTATAACGGCGTAAATATACCTCAAGGATTCGTGATTCCCCAACAACTTGAAAAACTGCGTGATGTTCCGTTTCCGAATCCGACCGATTTGACATGGCTGATTAAGGAATTGGCAAAAGATTTGGACCTCAATGTTTTATTTGACGTAACTTCCAGACTTGAACAGCGAAAAACGAAAATCGAATTAAAGAACGTCACGGCGGCAAAGGCTCTGGATTATTTGTTTTTACAGGAAAATTTGTTTTTTCAAAGAGTCGGATCGCGCACGATTATCGTCGCTGACGGCGCACAGCGTCAGAAATTTCAGCAACTCGTTCTCAGAACATTTTATCTGGCAAACGCCAGCCCGAAGGATGTGGCAAACGTCGTTAAAACGGCAATTCCGGCACAGCCCGGCAGAACTCCGACCATCGTTTTAACCGATGACGCAACTAACAGCATCACGATCCGCGATACTTCGGAAAATATCCGTTTAATGAGCAAATTGATTGCGTCATTAGACAAAGACCGCGCCGAAGTCGTGATGGACGTACAGATTTTTGAAGTTTCAAAAAATGATTTGCTCGAGCTTGGAAATCAAATCGGCACACGTTCAGCTTTAACAAATCTTGGAGGAACGACCAGCGGTGTGGTCGGCTTGGGAGGTAACGATATATTTGGAACAGTCGGAAGAGCAGTTGAAGACTTTTTGCCGTCTGCAATCGGTGCCGGAATTATTCTGCCCGCCGCAAATTTAAGTGCTTTTCAGAGTAAAACAAATACAAAATTACTTGCATCGACACAAATCCACGCTTTTAATAATGAAGATTCTTCGGCTCGAATCGGTCAGCGTGTTCCTGTTAGAACCGCACAGTTTCTCGGCTTTAACAATACACCGGGTCAAAATCCGGGTGGAATCAATAATGGTGGTGCTGCTGAGGTAATTAACTATGAACAGATCGGATTAACATTAAAATTCAAGCCCCTTGTTTTTCCGAATCAAGATGTTCAGGTAACGATGGAAATCGAATCGAAAGACCTTGGTGCCGGACAGGATACTTTCAATCCGACTTTTACCGAACGAACTATTAAAGGAACAGCACGTATTCAAAATAATAAAACACTTCTTTTAGCAAGCGTTGCCCAAAATAATGAAATGAATGGACGTTCGGGTTTGCCGCTTTTAGGTTTAATTCCAATCATCGGCAGATTATTTACTGCACCGTCAAAAAATAATAATCAGGTTGATATTGTTATTGCGGTAACACCGCGCGTGATTCGCGCACCGTCAATTTTGCCGGAAGATTTGGAAGAGCGCGAAACGGGAAGTCTGGCGGTTCCGACGACAAGTTCTCTGGAAGCGATGGTTATTCGGGAAGAAGTCGAAGAGCAGCTTGCCGCTGCCCGCCGTCTCGGAAATAATGCGAAGGTTCAGCTTCCCGACCAACCGATTGATCAGCCGGTTTATGTAAAATCGGATACTTCAACGACAAATGCAAAAGTCGAAAATAAAACCGAAAATACAAATACGGGAGCAGATGGTACACAAACCGAAGCGATCAAAGGAAATGCTCTGGTCAATGTCAGCGAAAATAAAACCGAAACACCGGCAGAAGTGCGTATCGAGAAAATTGACAGCAATCCCGAACCTATTCAGCCGAAAACTACGACTGAGGAAAATACCGCTCCGGTTGATTCGGAAGTGAAAACTCTCGAAATCAAACCGTTGGCTGAAAATCAGCAAACGGTTGAAACGCCGCCGAATACTGACAGTTCAATAAAAAATATCACTTTGCAGGAAACTTCCTTAAAAACGAATTTTGTTGATGAAATCAAAACCGAGCCGTTCACATTGCCGACCAGTCCGGTTGCCGAACTTCAGTTTTTACCGGGTATTCGCGAAATGAAAGCGGGCGAAAAAACAAAACTCGCCGTAATTATCAGAAGTTCGAAAGCATTTAATTCGGCGGTCATCGGTCTGGCTTTCGATGAAACGAAACTGGCGGTAAAAGCGGTCGAACTCGGTGATGTTTTCGGCGAGGCAAATGTTCGCAAACCGGCTCTGCCGTTTATTAATCAAAGCGGGAGAATGTTTGTAACTTTAAGCGCTCCGAATGACACCGGCGATAATAAATCGGGCGTTTTGGCATACATTGAAATCGAAGCGTTGGCTGACGGAAAACACGAACTTTCCTTTGAAAAGGAAGCTTTGAGTTTAACTTCGGCAACAGGCGAAAATTTTGCGGTGAAATTTTAATTATTTGAAATTAAGCTGTTTTTACTATTATGCATTGGATCAACAAATATAAATCGCAAATCGCAAATCGCAAATCGCAAATCGGAAGTGGATTTACACTTCTCGAATTGGTGATTACTTTGACCGTGCTTTCGATTCTGGTGATGGGAACGATTCCGCTGATGCAGCACGCCAATAAAAGGCAGAAGGAATTGCGTTTGCGGGAAACTCTGCGAATGATGCGCGATGCGATTGATGAATTTCACCGCGATACGGTCGGCGCGTGTCCGCAAGGTGCGGTTCGGACGGGAAATCCGGCAGGACAGGGCGGCGG
>CAYUGW010000211.1:4702-7048 GCA_964444245.1 uncultured Blastocatellaceae bacterium
GATGACAGCGGAAGTTGGGACGATATAAATGTTTTCGATGTCCGCTCAAATTCGGACGAAGAAGCCTTAAACGGGGAGAAATACAGTGATTGGTAGATTATTTAAATTTCAAATTTCAAATTTCAAATTTCAAATTTCAAGGCGAAGACCGGAAAACGAAGATCAATCGCAAATAGCAAATCGCAAATCGCAAATCCAAAAGGGTTTTTCTCTGCTCGAATTGATGATTGCGATGTTTATTCTGATTATTCTGCTGACCGTCGCCATCCCGACCTATCAAAGCAGTGTTCAGCACGCCCGCGAAGTTGTTTTGAGGGAAAATCTCTGGCAGATGCGCCGTTCGATTGATCAATACGCAACCGATAAAGGCAAATTGCCGCAATCTTTAAATGATTTGGTTGACGGCGGTTATCTGCGCGAAATTCCGGTCGATCCGCTTAATGAAGAAAAAAGAGAATGGACTGAAATTCAAGGCGAAGACATTTATTCATCCGACGGAAACCAAGGTTTAAAGGATGTCAAAAGTATGGCGCAAGGAACGGACAGCACCGGAAAAAATTATTCAGATTACTAAGTCTGTCGAGTCTTTTGAGTCTAAATAATCTTTAACTCGACAGACTCGACAGACTCGACAGACTCGTATTATGTTAGAAAGTTTAACCCAACCGAATTTTCCGAAAGCCGCGCTCGGCTTGGAAAAAGAATCTATCACGGCACTCGCTTTGCAGAAGGAAGGCAGAGGTCAGTTCGGCATCAAACAAGCCGCAACGATTGAACTTCCCGAACATCTTCTGGTGCCGAGTTTTACCGAAAGAAATATTTCAAACACGGAAGAAATGCTGGTGATGCTCGATGAAGTTCTGGCAAACGCCGGACTTTTGAAACAAAAAAGCTGGTCGGTTTCGCTGCCGAGCAATTCGGCGCGGACGGCGATTTTAACGCTCGACACCGAACCGGCATCAAAAGAAGAATTGACGCAAATCCTCGATTGGAAGGCGGAAAACACCTTCGGTGCGCCTGCCGGCGGGCTGCGGATTTCGCGGCGCAAAATCGCATCGGACGAAAAAGGGAAATCGCGTTATTTCGCCACCGCCGTCAAAATCAGCGTGATTGATGAATATGAAACGATTTTCGAACGTCTCGGCTGGAAGGCGGGTTTGATCTTGCCGCGGGCTTTGAGCGAGGCAAAATGGCTGCTCGATAAAAAAACGCAGCGCGATTCGCTCTTGATAAGTTCGCAGAATGACGGTTTTGTCGCGCTTCTGCTGCGCGGCGACGAACCGATGGTCGTCCGCAGCGTAACCTGCACCGAAGAAGAAAGAGACGACGAAATTTTCCGGCTTTTAATGTTTTACCGCGACCGACTCGGCAATGCGGAAAGTGAAACATTTCTGGAAAAAGTTCTCGCCATCGGCAAAAATTTTACCTCCGCGAGATTAAAGGAAATTGCCGACGATGCGCTCGGGAAAACCCTGAAAATCCTTCGCCCGGAAGATGTCGGTTTAAATATGCCGGTTCAAACGATGAATTTCAACGAAATCGCCGCTCCCGCAGGTTTGGCAAGTTTGGGCTGGAAATAAACTGCAAAGGCAAAAGGCAAAAAGTAAAAGGCAAAATTTTTTCAACCGCCGCGAATTCATAAAGTTAAGAAAATTTTACTTTATGAATTCGCTTTTTTTGTTTTTGGCGTGAAACAATCTATAATTAAATACCGTATAACATTTGCATCATGATGACAAAAACTGCTATTGCCCTGAATAACGTAAAAAGTTTGACTGACGTTGAGTTGATCGAGAAAGCGATCAGCGGACGCGAAGCCGGTTTTGAAGAACTCGTCCATCGCTATCAACGTCAGATCACGAGCTATATTTACCGGATGCTGAATAATTATGATGCATCTTTGGATGTCACGCAGGAAGTTTTCATAAAGGTCTATAATTCTCTGGAAAAATACAGTTCCGATTACAAATTCTCGACCTGGCTGTACCGCATCGCGCATAACGCGGCGATTGATTATATGCGCCGAAATTCCGTTCCGCAGCAAAGTTTGGATGTTGAAACAAAGGACGGCTCTTATCAAATTCAAATCGAAAGCGGACAGCCGAATCCCGAACAGGAACGCGAAAGAAGCGAATGGCGCACGGAAATCGAATCGGTCGTCAAATGTCTGCCGACGGTTTACAGGGAACTCATTCTGCTCAGACACGCCCAGGATTTAAGCTACGACGAAATTGCCGAAGTTACCGGATTGCCGCTCGGAACGGTGAAAAACCGCCTGTTTCGCGCCCGGGAAATGATGCGCGAGATTTTTATCGAACGCGGATTTGACGGAATTTAGTGAATTTT
>CAYUGW010000212.1:0-7045 GCA_964444245.1 uncultured Blastocatellaceae bacterium
TGAATTTTTTGCGCGAAAAACTTTGACTTTTCTCTAAATGTTTCATACTTTTGGATTTAACATATTTGTAACTCAAAATTTTCTTTTAATTCATAATTTTCCACAGTTTTCCACAGTTAGCTGTGGAAAAGGTTGTGGAAAACACCGTTTCAAATCACCTAAACGGTTATTTTTAATGAAGTTTTAACATTTTGCACACAATAGATGCAGAGAAAATATGCGATTTCATAAACCTTACTATTTCAACACTTACAAATTCTTTATTAAACTGATTCTTTTATTAAATTTATGCTGTTTAATGATTTGTTGCGGGCAAAAACAAAGCAAACAAGTTTTATCACCGGAAAATCCAGTTTTAGCATCCGAATCAGCCGTAAATATTAACACGGCAAATGCTGCAGAACTGGAAAAACTTCCGAACATCGGAGCAAAAACCGCGCAGGCGATCATCGAACACCGCGAAAAATTCGGCAGATTTCGCAAACCCGAACATTTAATGCTCGTTCCGCGCATCAGCGACAAACGTTTTCGGGAAATCCGGCATTTGATAAAAACGGAATAAGGATATTTGCGATTTGCAATTTGCGATTTGCGATTGTTTGAAGATGGAAAATTGTGTAAATCGTTAGGTTATTTGAATTTAGAATAATATTAAATTTTATTTAATCCGTCCGTTAAGAAAGCGGTCTTTGACCGCGTTCGACCATAACGCGGTCAAAGACCGTTCCCTTAACGAGAAATTGTTGGATTAAAATTCAAAGGTCTAAGATCAAAGATCAAAAAAACTCAAAATGTCAGCCTCTAACTTTGAAAAAATCAACTTCACGCTTTATCCGCTTTTATGGCTCTCGGTTTGCTTTGCGGCGGGAATTTTGTTTGAAAATTTTGCGGCGGCGGATTGGAAAATTTATTTTTCGATCTGCATCATTTCCGCCATCTTTATTTTTATCAAACGAAAAGTTTCTATAATTTTTCTTTCTATTGCATTTATCTCCGCCGGTGCGTTTTATTTTTCGGTTGAAAATAGTTCGGTTTCGGCAAATCGTCTGAAAAATCTTTACGATAAAACCCGAATAAATTCGGGCGATCCGCTCGAGATTGAAGGTGTTTTGCAGAGCGAACCGGAATCGGCGGTCGGCGGGATTTTTATTTTGATAAGGGCGGAAAAAGCGTTTTACAAAAATGAAACTCTCGAAGTTTCGGGAAATTTCAGACTTTTCGCGCCGCTTTCCGATGAGCGAATCTCTAATGAATACAAAGAGTTAAATCTCCGCCATAATTCAAAAATCCGCGTCGCTACGAACTTGCAGCGCGAAGATTCTTTTTTAAATCCGGGCGTAAGTTCGCGCCGCGAAATTCTCGATCAGCAGGATATTGACGCGACCGGAAGCGTTAAAAGTCCGCTGCTGATCGAGAAAATTTCCGATGCGGAAAATTTCTCGCCGCTTTCCGCCGTTTATAAATACCGGCAAAAATTGATCGAAGGTTTTCGGGATAATTTCAATTCCGCAACGTCCGGCATTTTGATCGCTTCGCTTCTGGGAAACAAATATTATCTCGACAAACAGACGGCGGAAGTTTTCCGCGAGGGCGGCACTTTTCACGTTCTCGTTATTTCCGGTTTGCACATCACATTTATCGGCGGTTTGGTTTTGCTTTTCGTACGCTTTTTTACAAAAAAAAGATTCTGGCAATTCCTTTCGGCAAGCGCGTTTTTATGGATTTACGCGCTGGCGGTCGGTGCGGAAGTCCCCGTTATTCGCGCCGCTTTGATGTTCACGATTCTGCTTTTTTCGCAGGTGATCTACCGCAGCGGAACGCTTTTAAATGCTCTGGGGGCGTGCGTTTTGATCTTGCTCGTCTGGCGACCGAACGATCTTTTTAATCAATCTTTTCACCTGACGGTTACGAGCGTAACTGCAATAATTGCAATGGCTTTCCCGATTATTGAAAATCTGCGGTCAATCGGAAAATGGTCGCCGTCCGCCGAAAATCCTTTTCCGCCGAATGTTTCGCCGCTGCTCAAAAGATTCTGCGAAACACTCTACTGGCGCGAAGTTGTCTGGAAACGCGATGTTTCAGAGCAAATTTGGTCGGCGAAACTCTTTAAATCGCCGTATTTGAAGAAAGTTGCCGAAAAAGACCGGCAAAAGATTTTTCGCTTTGCGTTTGAAGGAATTATCGTTTCTCTGGTTGTGCAAATCTGGCTTTTTCCGATCTTAATTCTTTATTTTCACAGACTTTCATTTTTCAGTGTAATCTTAAATCTTTGGGTTGGAATTACGGTCGCGTTTCAGGGATTTGCGGCATTTTTCGCTTTATTTCTCGCGCAAATCAGCGAACACATCGCCCAACCGTTTATCCAATTGACCGAAGCTTTGAATTGGTTTTTGCTCTGGATTCCGCAGGTTTTGATCGAAAACGATCTGGCTTCGACCAGAATTCCGGTTTATTCGGGAAGCTTCAAAGCCGTATATCTGTTGTATTTTCTGCCTTTGCTCGCTCTGACTTTTTTATTGAATAACTGGAATCCGTTTTCTCTAAAACCAAAAATCAAAGATCAAAAATCAAAGATCAAAAATCTTTCATCGGTAATTTTCATTGCGCTTTTTTGTCTGATCGTTTTTCATCCGTTCAGTGCGCCGTTTGCCGACGGCAGATTGCGCGTCGAATTTCTCGATGTCGAACAGGGCGATTCGGCTCTGATTACATTTCCGAACGGCGAAACGATGCTCGTTGACGGCGGCGGCAGATTGAATTTTAACAAAATTTACCTGCCGAACGCGGATGGCGAAGAACCGTTACTTTTCGAACCTGATTCACCGTCAATCGGCGAAGCGGTTGTTTCGGAATTTTTGTGGGAAAAAGGACTTTCACGAATTGATTATATTTTAGCGTCGCACGCCGATGCCGATCATATTCAAGGGCTTGCGGACGCGGCAAAAAATTTCCGCGTAAAGAAAGCATTTTTCGGCAGAACTCCGTTTGATGATGAAGATTTTGGAAAACTTTTTTCGATTCTGGAAAAAAGACGAATCGAGCCGGAAATTCTCGCGCGCGGCGATGTTTTAAATATCGGAAATGTAAGAATCGAAATACTTTATCCCCAAAGAGATTCGTCGCCGGAAGCGGTTTCCGACAATAACAATTCGCTCGTTTTGCGCCTTGTTTTCGGAAACAGCAAATTTTTGCTGACGGGCGATATTGAAAGGGAAGCGGAAAAGTTTTTGGCGGAAAATTCCGCGCTCGAAGCAGATGTCGTCAAAGTCGCGCATCACGGCAGTCGGACTTCTTCAATTATCGAGTTTATCGAGCGTGCGAAAGCAGATTACGCGATAATTCCGGTCGGGAGAAAATCTCGGTTCGGTCATCCGCACGGCGAAGTCGTTGAGCGTTGGCAAAATTCGGGCGCAAAGGTTTTGACTACGGGCGAGCGCGGAACTATTTCTATTTCAACGGATGGCAAAGATTTAAGTGTCGAAACCTTTCTGAAATAAAAAGCGGTTTAAAACGCAAAAACCCGAAAAGTTTCTTTTATAAAAACCTTCGAGCGTTCCTTTTTGAAATCCTGATGGTCTTAGTTGTATCGCATATAGAATTTAAAGTCAAGCACTTTTTTTTGCGAAAAAAATAAAAACAAAAAAACTATAAGCAATTTATTTTATTCAGGTTAAGCGAACATCTGTTCGTTTTGAGCAAAAAAACGCTTAACCTGAAAATCAAATTTCTAGAAACCATCTCAAAAATAATTTATATGGTTAAGCAAGCGGTCTTTGACCGCGGTTCACCATTGAATTTTGAGGGAACCGCGGTCAATAGAGCCGTGCATTGATTAGTAATAAAATCAGTATAGTGAGCGGTAGCGAACACTTCCGCCTAAATTCAAGATTAAAGGTTGCTAACCTGCTCACTACCGTTCACTATGCTGATTGCGCTCGTATTATCATTTAATGCACGGCTCTAAAGACCGCTTGCTTAACGGTCGGTTTGTATTTTTGAGATGACTTCTAATGTTTAAAATGTCTGAATCCGGTAAAGACCATCGCCAGACCGTGTTCATTGGCAGCTTGGATTGATTCGTCGTCGCGCATTGAGCCTCCGGGCTGAATGATCGCGGAAATGCCGAATTTCGCGGCTTCGTCAACATTATCGCGGAAAGGAAAAAACGCATCGGAAGCTAAAGCCGTGTTCTTTAAATCAAGTTCGGTGCGTTCGGCTCGCATCGCGGCGATTCTCACTGAATCAACGCGGTTCATCTGTCCCGCACCGACTCCGACGGTTTGATGCGCATTGGCAAAAACAATTGCGTTTGATTTAACGTGTTTGCAGACCTTCCACGCCAGAAGCATTGCGCGGATTTCTTCTTCGGTCGGCTGCCTTTCGGAAACGATTTTTAAATCCTCTGCCGAAACCGTTAAAATATCGCGGTTCTGCACGAGAAATCCGCCGGAAATCGTGCGGTATTCAAATGGATTTTCACTTTCGGCTTTTTCTACTTTTAGAACACGCAGATTTTTTTTGCTTTTAAAAATTTCGAGCGCGTCCGCGTCAAAATCCGGCGCGATGACGACTTCGGTAAAAACTTTATTTACTTCCGAAGCGGTTTTTGCATCGACTTTTCGATTAAAAGCGACGATTCCGCCGAATGCCGAAACCGGATCGGTGGCGAGTGCGCGGGTGTATGCTTCCAGGGTTTCCGCGCCCGTGCCGACTCCCGAAGGATTCGTATGTTTGATGATCGCGCAGGCTAAATCACCGAAATCCCCGACGAGATTCCATGCGGCTTCCGCGTCAACATAATTGTTAAAAGACATCTCCTTGCCGTGAAGCTGTTCGGCATTGGCGATCCCTTTTTCGCCTGTAATGTAAAGCGCGGCTTTTTGATGCGGATTTTCGCCGTAGCGCAGATCGGCGGCTTTTTCGAGTTCGATAGAAACAAAATCTTCCAGTTCGTCCGGTTTTTCTTCCGGTTCGTCTTCCAAAATTTCGTCCATTTCGATAAAGGCAAGATTTCCGAAAGGATTAAGCGGTTCGAGAAAATCGAGATCGTCGCCGGAAAGCTGTTCTGCCAGATAACCGGAAATTGCCAGATCGTAAAAGGAAGTGCGCGTATAGGCAAGCGCGGCAAGGCGTTGGCGGGTTTTTAGGGAAAGCGAGCCGCCCGTTTCGCGCATTTCGCTTAAAATATTTTCATAAAGCCGCGCGTCGGTGACAACGGCGACATCGCGCCAGTTTTTCGACGCGGAACGAATCATTGCGGGACCGCCGATGTCAATTTGTTCGACTGCTTCTGCGAGCGAAACGTCTTCTTTTTCAACGGTTTGCTCGAAAGGATAAAGATTTACGACAACGAGATCGATCGGCTCGATCGAATGAGTTTCCAGAGCTTTCCGGTGTTCGTCGTTATCGCGCAAAGCGAGGAACGCGCCGTGAATTTTCGGGTGCAGAGTTTTCACGCGCCCGTCCATCATTTCGGGAAAGCCCGTAACTTCCGCCACTTCCGTTACGTTTAAACCGGCTTCGCGCAAAGATTTAGCCGTTCCACCCGTTGAAATAATTTCTACGCCGAAATCTGCTAAAACTTTGGCAAATTCAACAATTCCTGTTTTATCCGAAACGCTGATCAAAGCGCGTTTTATTTTTCTTAATTCGCTCATAATAATCGTGTCTGAAAATAAAATTAGCGGTCAGCTTTTGACCGCTTTCGTGTTATAAAAATTTATTGCACATTAACGCAGAGAAAACTTATTCGTTGTTTTCCGCCTAAGATAAACTCCGAATTCAAATCTGTTTCTTGCCGCGTCCGCTTTAGGAAAAAAAGCGTCCGAGAAACAAAAGGCTCAACAAAAATGCTATTGTATAAATGACGATTTTGATAACACTCATAAATTTCTTATCCTTAAAAACCAAGAGCCTAAACAAATGAAACGTGCAAAAAAGTATTTTAGTTCCGCAATCGTTTCGATGTCAAAGATGAAGAATTGGTTTTCAACTTTATTTATCGCGTCTTTCTGCGTGTTTTTATTCTGCGCGGAAAGCGCGGCGCAAGATTTTGAAGCGACCGTAAAATTTGATTCGGCTTCGGGCGTTTTGCAGATCGAAGGTAAGTTTTTGAAAGAAAACATCTTAGAGTCGCCGAAAAACTTTGCGTTTGCGCGACCGATTAAAGATTTAACTTTGACCGGTAAAGAAAATCGGCAGATCGCCGTTAAAAAATTGATCGAAGGCGAGTATTTAGCGGAAAGTGAAGCGACCGGTTGGAATTATCGAATTGACATAAATTCGGCGGAAAGTTTTACTGCCAAAGCGCATAATTCGTGGCTGGAAAATGAGCAGGGAATTTTGATGTTTGGTGATTTATTCCCGCAGTTTTTCGGCAAAAACGGAAAAAAGATTTCCGCCCGAATCAAATTTGAATTTCCTGAAAACTGGAAGATTTTATCGAGCGAAAAACGCGAAAATGAAAATACGTTTATTTTAGAAAATATCGGAAAAGCCGTTTTCGCCATCGGCAAAAACTGGCGCGAAAGAGAAATAAAGATAGAAAATTTTACCGTAAATCTTTTATTAACAGGCGAATGGCGTTTTTCGGATGCGGACGCGGCAGAGATGACGCGGGAAATATTTGAAAATTACAAAAATCTTTTCGGCGAATTTTCGGGCGAAAAAGCGCAGATCAATCTCTTTCCGGTAAAAAATAATTTCGGTCGCTGGCAAGCGGAAACACGCGGCAATACTTTGACGATAATTTCCGGCGATATGCCTTTTGAAAAGCAATCCGTGCAGCGTCTGCACGAACAGCTTCGCCACGAACTTTTTCATCTGTGGATTCCGAATAATCTTTCTTTAACAGGCAATTACGATTGGTTTTACGAAGGTTTTACGGTTTATCAATCTTTGAGAACCGGAATTGAAATGAATCGTATAAGTTTTAATGATTTTCTCGACACATTGGCGCAGGCGTTTAATTTGGCGAACATTCAAAACCAACAAATATCGCTTATTGAAGCATCAAAGACGAGAAAGAGCGGTGCAAACCCTGAAG
>CAYUGW010000213.1:0-7043 GCA_964444245.1 uncultured Blastocatellaceae bacterium
AGTTGTTAAAACGATTTTACACTTTTGGTGCGAGAACACGAATATTTAGTTGCTTCCGAGCAAAAATAAAATTGTATTTTTCAACTCGATTTTTTTTTGAAACGTCATCGCCGCCGAATCAGCCCGCAGTATAAACAATTAACGGCTCTGCAATTCAGTAAAGTAAGGGGTCAAAAAAACTTCTGCTGAATCCGCTTCATAAACGGCGGATTCAGCAGAAGTTTGCTGATTATTAATACCCTTTTTCCGTGAGAAACCGTGCAATAGTATTTAAAATTCCCTTTGAAATTTAATTTTCTTTTACAAGTGCAGGTTAATTACCGTCCTTTGCGAGAAGAAGTTCTAAATTTTTCCCGGCATAAGGATGATCGGGATCAATCTCAAGAGCTTTACGATAGTCGGCAGCTGCTCGATCAAAGTTTTTTGTTCGGTCAAAAAGCACTCCTCGATTATTGTAAGCATCCGCATTATTCGGATTTAATTCTATCGATCTGTTAAAATCCCGAAGAGCTTCATCAAATCTACCTGATCTACTGTAAGCAGTACCTCGATTGTTATAGTGATAAGCCATTTTAGGATTCAGCCGGATCGCTTCAGTAAAATCTTCTACCGTTTTGTCCATTTCTTGTAAAGCTGCGTATGTAAAGGCACGTTGTTCAAATGCCAAATCATTTTCAGGTTCGAGTTCGACAGCCCTTGTAAAATCTGCCAGGGCTTTATCAAAATTACCGTTTTTGTGGTAAATTTTTCCCCGTTCAAAAAAAGTAGAAGCAAATTCCGGGTCTAACCTTATCGATCGGTCAAAATCCGCCAGAGCTTTGATTGTTTCACCTGCCTTACCATAAGTTAACCCTCTAAAATAATAAGCAAACGCATTTTCTGAATTAATTGTAATAGCTTTTGTATAATCTTTGAGGGATTTGTCAAATTCATTTTTTATGTAATACATAAAACCTCTGGAAACTAAAGAGTAGAAATTATCCGGTTCTAACTCCAGAGCTTTTGTAAAACTTCCAATAGCTTCATCATAATCCCGTGCCTCCCAGAAACGGTCGCCTTGCTCATTGTAGAAAGCAACTTCTTTATTGCCGGAACTGCTGACAGAGTTTTCCTTGATTGTTTTTATAAGGATTTGCGATGCTCCGGATTGTAAAAGAAGATTTTCTATATCTTTTGTCAGAGGAGCATCGATTTTTCGCACTTTAATTGCTTGTATCAGATAGTTGATTACTTCAGTTTTATTTCTATAGACTTTATTCGGAACTTTTGCATTTAAAGCGGTAATGATTTGCGGGTAAGTTAAAGGTGCGTTATTACTTCGTGTAACCGTAGATTGTGTGGTTACAGATTTAGAATTAATGCTGTTTAAGCGGATGGCTTCAATTAGTTCAGGACTGGCACCTAAATCTTTAAGCGATGATTCGATTTGGGGTGTCAGATCAAAATTAACTCCGCGTTCTTTTACTCTTTTAAGAAGAAATTCATTTTTTTGCTCGACTCTTAATCCACTAGCCGATGACTGCAAAGCGGTGAAAATCATTGCAAGAGTCAAAGGTTCTCGCCCCTGCATATAGACTGTTTGCAGAGGTATCAGCAAAACAGACAAAAAAAATAAGCTGCAAACGAATAAAACTATGGATTTATTTGGTTTCATTAAAGATTCACCTCGTTCTGAAAGAAATTAGAAAGATTATTATTTTCTATATTTATATGCGCAAAATTATTCAGTTAAAGGACAAATAAATACTTAGGAATGTGAATTGATGTCGGAAGTGTGCGTTTTATGGAAAAAGAGATAATTCGCGACGAAGGAATATAAAGACAATTATTTCTTAGTCGTTGTCAACAATTTAATCGAATCTCCGCAGTTTCGGTAGTTGAAAATCCGACTAAGAATTTGAAACTAAAAAAACAAACCCGAAAGCAAAAGCCTGTCATTGAATTTTTATCGGAGAATGTAAATAAATTCCTATTTGCTTTAGCTGAAGCAAATAGGATGATTGATTATTTTACTTAAGTTTGGCTAAAGCCTGATTTCCATCCAATTAATCCACTAGCTTTCCCCCGAATTAAAACTTACGCCGTAAAAGATAAAACTTCTGCCTATCAAAGTAAAACTCCGACCTGTAAAAGTAAAACTCCCGCCTGTCGAAATAAAACTGTCGTCGGCAGTTTATTTTTTTGTTCCAACAAAGAGAAAAGCCCCGCAGATATTTGCGGGGCTTTCGGTGTTCGGTTCGGTTTTTGTCTATGCCGAAGCGGTTTTTTCTTTTTTCGTGCGTTTGATGCCGCCGATCTGGACGAGTTTTTCGCCTTTGATCTGGTTTTTCTCTAAAACCATCTCTTGATAGAGCTTGCGCATCATCTGCATTTCTTCGGCGGCGGTTTTCGGACCTTCCATATCGGGTTTGTCCGGGCGTTCCAGATCAACCGGATTGAGCGCCAGACCGTGGTCGGTGGTGTCGAGTTCGACTTCCTTGCCGCGGGCGAAGATTTCGTGGCGACCGTTGTCTTTATACCACTGCGCGACCGTCGCATTCTGGTGCATATGTTCGATAATATTTCTCCAACCGATGCCCGTGTTATACGCGCAGAATGAAATTTCGCCTTCCTGCGTGCCGTAGGGAATAATACACATTTCCGTGCGGCGGAAATCGTAGTTGAACAAATCCTGGAACCACATTCCGGCGATAAACAGGAAGTTCCACGGATCTTTACGGCGTTTTTCGATGTCTTCGATCGTGCGCGTGCCGTCAACCTTGCCGTAATCCTTGCCCGACAAACCGAATGATTTATCGAATTTGGCAAAGATTCCGCCAAGCGTCAAACTGTGCGGTGCGCCGTATGGATTGTAGTTTTTAAGCAGTGCCAAGCCCATCATCAGGTTTGAAAACCACTTGCCGCGTGCCGTGTCGGTGATATGCTTCATATCTTCGACGAGTCCGGGAATATTCAGAAATTCCGGCACCGGAGCCATTTCCTTGGTGTCTTTGTTGATCATCACGGCAGTTCCGACACCGCAGTTAGGATGACAGCCGCAGGAAACTTGTCCCCAGTCGGCTTCCGGTCCGTGAACCAAGTCGGCGAAATCGGCAAACGCGCCCATCAGAGAAAGCGGAAACCAATCGCGTGTCGGTTCGGTGATTCCAACCTGTTTTTGAACGTCCTGCGCCAGATGCGACAAGGTATATCGCTGCTGCAGACGGCGTTGTTCGGTAATATGTTCATCGCGCCCCGTGAATGAAACGGGTTGAAATGACACAAATGAGATTTTCTTCGGATTATCCAGAGCAAACCGCACGATTGTTCCGACCTGATCGTTATTCACGCCGTTGACCAATGTTGTAACCAGCACGATGTCAACGCCGGCTTCGTGCAAGTTGTTGATGGCGCGGAGTTTTACGTCGAAAAGATTGCCGACCTGTCTGTGCGAATTGGCATCGTTGCCGATTCCGTCAAACTGCAGATAAACAAATCTCAACCCTGCTTCGGCGGCTTCGCGGCAGAATTCTTTCGATTTCGCAAATTCGATTCCGTTGGTCGCGGCTTGCACCGAGTTATACCCGACTTTGCGCGAATAGCGAACGGCTTCCAGAAAATAAGGCGAAAGTGTCGGTTCGCCGCCCGAAAACTGCACCGACATCTGACGGCGCGGCTTGATCGAAATAGCGTTGTCTAAGATTTCCTTGACATCTTCCATCGAAAGCTCGTGAACGAAGCCGACCTGATTTGCGTCCATAAAACACGGGTCGCACATCATATTGCAGCGGTTCGTCAAATCAACCGTCAAAACCGCGCCGCGTCCGTATTTAATGGTCGAAGAGCCGTGATTATGCAGTTTTTCATCGTTGTGCGATTGAATATCGCGTCCCGGAAAATTCGCTTCGATGTGCTGCAAAAATTTGGAATCGATCGCCATCAAATCTTCAAAATGTCCGTGTTCCGGGCAATCTTTAATCATCCATATCTGACCGTCGCGTTCGATGATCTGCGCTTTGATCTCGCCGACTTTTTCATTGACAAGCGTCGAAACATCGCGTTTATTGCTTAAAATTTCTTCGCGCGCTTCGATCACGCAGTTCGGGCAGAGCGAATCTGTCGTGCGGGGAAAACCGAGTGTCGGTTTTGTTTTCTGCCACGATTTCAGAAGCGGTTTGTCCGACCATTTCGGCGTAAATGACGGATTCGGTTTATATTGATTAACTGATTTAATTGCCTTGAAAACGCCTTTTGCGACATACGTCAAGCCCTTTTCAAAATGTTTTACTGGTCTCATAATCTTCTCTTCTCCAAAAGAAAAACTCTTTAATTGTTTAGTTTTTTTGATTTTGTATTTTTTAGGAGTGTATTTTTAGGAATGTTTAAGAATAGCTATTATAACAAACACACTCTTTTTATCATTATTAATAATAAAAGCAATCATCGTGCCAATGCTTTTATTATTACTTATTCCTTGTGTTTGCAGTGATTTACATTAAAACATTCTGATTTTTATAAACGGTATCTTTTGATACAAATACACCTAATAAACTTATTGTGTTGCGATATGACACAATGCAGGGATGTAAATATTGAGGTCGGCTTGTATGAATTTATTCTTAAGTGATTAAACTAGTGTTTAAAGGTTTTCCACATTTTCAAAAATATAATTTCTAACATAAATCAACATCTATCAAGCTAATTCTTTATTTTTTTATAAAGGTGGATTTTCGTTCACTAGACGTTCACCTTTAAGCAGTTTGTTGAACAATCACTTGAAATAATTCCTCTAAACTATTGAAACTAAAAGGGTTTATTGTATATAATTTTTTCTTTACATACTTAAACTCAATATGATAGTTTTGTTCTACTTTAGAAAGAGCTTTTAACTTCTGGAATTTAACTGTAATTTGCAATTCTCAAAAGAGTTTTATATTAAACTAAATTCGCAGTTTCTTAAAGTGAAACTTGAATAAATTATTAGATTATTTTATGTCAATGCGTTTCGGAACATCGGGTTGGAGGGCAATAATTGCCGATGATTTTACATTTGAAAATGTCAGAAAAGTTACCGAAGCGATTTGCAGTTATTTGAAAACAAATTCCGACGAAAGCGGACAAGTTTTGATAATCGGACACGATTCGCGCTTTATGGGCGAGATATTTTGCGGGGTTGCGGCGGAAATCGCCGAAAAAAAAGGATTTCGCGTTCTTCTGTGCAATCATCCGACACCGACACCGACGATCTCGCACGCGATTCGCTCTCAACGAGCGGTCGGCGGCATAAATTTTACGGCATCGCACAATCCGCCGGAATATCAGGGAATAAAATTTTCGACCGCCGACGGCGCACCGGCTCTGCCGGAAATTACGAAGCAGATCGAAAATAATTTTGAAACCGGCGCAAGCCCGGAAGATGCGAGCGGCGGCTCGATCGAAGATTTCGATCCGCGCCCGGCGTATCTGGAAGATTTGAAAATTAAGATAAATCTCGGAGCAATTGCCGCGGCAAAAGGCAAATATGCCTACGACGCGCTCTGGGGAACGGGACGCGGTTATCTCGATAAGATATTGCGGGACAACGGTTTGGAATGCGAAACGATTCACGATTGGCGCGACGTAACATTCGGCGGACAATCGCCCGAACCCGGCGAAGAACATCTGGACGAACTCCGCAAAACCGTTAAATCAAACGGTTTAACGCTCGGAATCGCCACGGACGGCGACGGCGACAGGTTCGGCATAATTGATTCGAACGGCGAATTTATCACGGCAAATCAATTGATCGCGGTTTTGACCGATTATTTATTTGAATCCAGAGGCTGGCGCGAAGGCGTGGCAAGAAGCGTCGCCACATCGCATCTGATTGACAGAGTCGCCGAAATGCGCGGAATCAAACTTTACGAAACACCGGTCGGTTTCAAATTTATCGGCGAATTGATAAACGAAGACAAAATTATCTTAGGCGGAGAAGAATCCGCAGGTCTTTCAATTAAAGGACATTTTCCCGAAAAGGACGGCATTTTAGCGTGTCTTTTGGCGGCGGAAGCGGTCGCCGTTCGCGGAAAAAGTTTGACCGAGCAACTCGAAGAGCTTTACGAACGAGTCGGAAAACTGGAATCGGGCAGAATCGGCGTAAAGCTCACCGACGAAGTCGCCCGGAGCTTGAAGGAAAAATTATCGCAGGAACCGTCGGAGATCGGCGGCAAGGAAATTGAAAAAATAAATCGCACAGACGGCGTAAAATTCATCTTCACGGACGGCAGTTGGATGCTGATGCGTCCTTCGGGAACAGAACCCCTTGTGAGAATTTACGCCGAATCTGAGGACAAGGAAGATTTGGAGGTGTTACTTGAGCAAGGTCGTCGCTACTTACTGGGATAATAATTCGGCAGTTTCTATGGCAAAATCTCGTCAAAAAACTGCGCAACGCGCAACAGCAAGCACGGCAACGCCTCAATGGTTTGTTTTTGCCGCTATCGTTTCGGTAACTTTTATGGTTTGTATCGCCATCAATCTTCGCGCTTTTTCGGAACTGAATGTCGAAATGACGCAGCACGAAACTCTGCGAAACGAGATACAACAATTGACAACTGAAAATTTAACGCTTCAAAAGGAAGTGAACGGTTTGAAGAACGATTCAAAGATAATCGAACGCGAAGCGCGTAAGATGGGAATGAGTCGTCCGAATGAAAAAATTCTCGTACCTGTGAACTAAACTATTTGCGGAGAGTCGTTCACCGGTGCAAGCAATGCCTGCCCGCTTAGTTAATCCGCCTTTTGCCTATCCGCTCCGCTTTGCCTACAGTTGAGCCTTCCGCCAATTAGTGCGGCTTATGTTTTCCCGAACATAAGCCGCTTCACTCCTTTTAAAAGGTTTGTTTCTTCCGCGCACCATAAATTTCAATAAAATCTTGAAAACAACCAAAAATTCGCTTATTATCAATGCCAATTGTTTAATTCCAGATTTTATAATTCCGTTAAAATAATTTTATGCGGAATTTAATTCGTTCAATACAAAGTTAGGACAGAGAGCCGATGCAACTTGTGAGCGGCAGACGGTT
>CAYUGW010000214.1:0-2283 GCA_964444245.1 uncultured Blastocatellaceae bacterium
CGCGAGCAGACCGCGCACGAGTTTCGGAATCAGATCGCTGTTCTGATCGGCTTTTAAGAACGCTTCGAGAAGTACGCCGGCGGCGCGGCGGTTGGAATACATAATCAGCCACGCGCCGTCGCCGTAATCGGTATTAAACTGCGCGGTGGCAGCGGTTTCCGCCGTGCGGTTCATCACATATCGCTTGATCTGTTCGACTTCCGCCGCCGAATTTTTGCCGTCAACGAGAACCGTCATAATCCAGCCCAAGGCTTCAAACGACATTTTCTCGATGGTTGCTTCGGTTAATAATTTCTTGGCTTTTGCCGAATCGTTGTCGCCCATCAAATTCCGCACGTAAAGCGCGTAAGCGGAAATTGTCCGGCGAACGGTCGGCGAGTTTCGATACCATTCATCGTTGAGATGAGTTTCGATATTTTTCAAATACGGCTTGACGCGTTCGATCATATCCTGAGGAACGTCATAGCCTTTTTGCCTAGCTAAAATAAGCGCGTGCGCAGCATGAACCGTTACGAACGGATATTTATAGCGTTCGCCGTCGCGTTTCCAAAGTCCGAAATAACCGTTGGAATTCTGCCTTGATTTCAGGATTTCCAAATCTCTGGCAAAACGCGCCTTTAATTCGGCATCCGAAGGAACTTCTTTTGCTTTAAAGGCTTTAAGAACGTCCTGCAAAGCGGCAATCGAAATCATACGCGACGTGATCTGCTCGGTACATTCGAATCTGTATGTTTGCAGATAAATAAACGCATCGGTCAGTTCCTGCAATTGCGTCGAAGAAGTCGTAACTTCCAGACCGCCGAATTGCGGGAAAACGTCCGCCGGAGCTTGAACGGGCTGATAGATCGCGCCGTTTTGATCGGTCGTGCCGTAAGTTGCAAAGGCTTCCGTCGTTGCCGGAGTCCAGACGGGCAAGGAGATTTCCGCCGCGTCCGAATGTTTGCCGCTCGTTACGGCTACCTGAAAACGCGCCGTTCCAGCTTTGTCGGCATCGACCGGAAAGCGAACTTCAACGCGGTCATTTGCCGGAACGACTACTTTTCGACCGCCGCCGCTCGTTAAATTCGCATTTGTTGCGCGAACCGCGACATTGACGGTCATCGGCTGATCGGTTTGATTTTGAACGACGACCGGCAGTTCGATCTTGTCGCCGAAATTCATAAAGCGCGGCGCAGACGGGCGAACCATCAAAGGCTGTCGCGCCGTTATCGAAGATTCGCCTTTGCCGAATTTTTTACCCGCGTCAACCGCAACCGCCATCACGCGGTAGCGCGTTAAATTATCAGGCAATTTCACATCAACAACGGCTTTTCCGCTTGAATCGGTTTTCACGCTCGGCGCAAAAACTGCCAGAGCATTGAAATTTTCACGAAGATTGATTTGTTCTTGTTGACTTGCGTCATCTTTTGCGAGTTCCGCACTTTTCGCCGAACGTGCCATCGTCGGTACAGGCGACGCTCTCGGCTGCGGCGCGCCGGCAGCCATCTCGGCTACTGCAAAATCATTCATTTCACCCGGCGGCGGCGGCGGCGGCGCAACATCTTCGGGATTTCCCAATAAAATATCCTTTCGCAGATGATAATCGGTAACGCCGTCGCTGCGCTGCGTGTAGAAAATACTCAAAGGATTTGCCAGTTGATAAGCCGACAACGCCAAAACGCTTTCGTCCACAACAACTACCGCAACTTCCGTATTTGAAACGGGTTCGCCGTTTTTATCGGTTACGGACACATCAATTTTCGTCGAGCCGCCGGGTTCCAGGGTTTTATCCTTCGGTTCGGCGGAAACTTTCAACTCACGCGTCGCAGTCGAGATCGGCAGATTGATATTGCCGCTCGCAAACGCGGGACGTTTGGCGATCTTTTCGTTGACTTCGCCTTTGTCGTCCGTGCGCGTCGCCGCGCCGACCAGATCAACCTGCGCGTGGATATTCGGCAGATATTTTTCTTCGAGCGGAATTTTCAAAATTATCGAAGAATCCTTCATCGTAAAACGCTCGGTTTTAACGATTCCGTCGCGCCTTAAGGTTAAAACGCCTTCCGCCGGAGTGAACGGCGAGAGAACGAGAAGTTCCGCCGTATCGCCCGGTGCAAATTCTTTTTGACTCGGAATTATCTGGGCTTCTTCCTGTTCGACGTTGCGTTTCGGCACGGTTTTTCCGCCCGCGACCCAGACGGTGAATTGGCTTTCGTTAAAGCGTTCGCGGTCGTCCATCACGCTCGCCGTGATCGTGTAGCGTCCGCCGGCTTTTGCCGGGAATTTGCAGATCACGCCTTTGTCGGC
>CAYUGW010000214.1:2383-7020 GCA_964444245.1 uncultured Blastocatellaceae bacterium
GTCGAACTCGACCAAGTTTGCCGGTTGACATCCTGAACCGAAGACGAAGCGACGATATTATAAGGGCGCGGCGGTTTGACGGATTCGAAATCAATTTTCAAAATATGTTTTCCGCCCGCGTCCGTTACGCCTTTAAAGTTTTGCGTGTTGCCGCCGGAATATCTGTTGTAGCCGCGATACCACCACGGAGTCCACGTTCCGAAAATATAATCGTCGCGGTTCGGCGGCGTGTAATTGGTCGGCGTTGCCGTTACGTTCCAATTAACATCGGCGTTTGCCAGCCCGCCGCCCGCGTAATATTTGGCTTCGACCGCAACTTTGGCATCGCCGCCGACAAAATGCGGGGCTTCCGTTTCGACTTTTGAAGTAACTTCAAATTCCGGTCTGCGGAATTCCTGAATCTGAAAACCGTGACTGTGCGTCGTTCCGCTCAAATTGCTGCTGGTCGAAATTTCAACCCGCGCATATCCTAAATTTGCGTTATCGGGAATGCTGAATTTGAAATCGAACGCGCCGAAGGCATTGAGGTTTGCAGTGCCTTTGGCAATCTCGTTGTTTCGCGGGTCTTTGACCGAAAAAGTCAAACCTCTCGCTTGATCGCCGAGTGGCTGAACGTCGCCGAGTTTTCCGCTTTCCCAGATTCTGATATAGCCTTTGACGGAAACTTCTTCCTTCGGGCGATACATTTTCCGGTCGTCAAACACGAACCAGCGCAAGGAAGTATGCTCGCCTTTTTTATACCAGTTGCCGCTTTGCTGCCAGTAATAATCGGAGTTTTCCGGTAAAAATGCGACATCCGCGCCGCGCTTTGCGATCAGCATATTTTGCTGACTTGCCGAAGAGTCCGGCAGAGGCAGACGTAAAATTCCGTTTTTGGTCGTCAGATTTTGTTGCGCGGGTTCGATTGTTTCGGTTTCAACCGCGTTTCCGTTTTCATCTATTGATTGAATCTCATCAGCCTGCGAACTTCCCCATGTCGTCAGCCAATTCCACCAGCTTTCAAACGTGCTTTCTTCATTCGCTGAAGTTTGATTTCCGGTCGGCATTTTTCCGTTCGGATAAATTGACATTTCAACGCCATCGAGCGGTTTACCGTTTTTGAGATCGGTCGCAAAACCGACTAACTCCTGCTTATCAACAAACGCATCCAAACCGATCTGCGTTGCCATCGCCCATTTAAAAAGTCTTGTGCGGTCGTATTTATCGCGCCTTACGGTCGGTTCGATGTCAATGATGATATTTCCTAAACCGTTCGTTAAAGCTTCCGCCAGCTCAATTCTTGTTTCGACCATTTCGTCGGGTTTATTCGCAATCGTGACGGTTTTATCAACAACCAATTTTCCCGGAATCACGGGTTTTGCCGTACTGTCGTCGTAATTTATTCTTCTGAGATATTCGGCAAACTGATGCCAATTTTGCGGCTGAACTTGATAAATCTTGAGTTTTACGCTCTTGTGGTTGGTCGAATAGATCGAATATGCAGGTTTTGCCGTCGGATCTAAAACGACGAAATTTCCGCCTTGTGCAAACAAACTCAACGGTGCATTGCCGACTTTGATTACGGCGTTTGCGGGTTCTTGCAGTTTTTGCCCGTAAACATCTGTTATTTCATCGGTTACGGAAATCTTATAAGTCGTATTTCCCTTTTTAATGCCTTGAAAATAAATACCGTTTCCGCTCGGATAAACGCTCAAACCTTCGATTGCGGGTTCGACTTTGACCATTGATGATTTGAATTTGGTCGAATCGATCTGATTGGTAAACTGCATATACCAACTTTCAAAAGGCGAACAATTTTTATTGTTTTCATAACCGCAAACCGCTTTGATATATTTCATCGCGCCGTAGGTTTTGAAACTGTAACCTTGCGCTTTTTCGGTTTTGAGCGGTCCTTCCGCCGACGGCGTTCCTTTTTCGATTGAAACATTTATCGGCGAATCTGCCGGAAGCGCGTCTTCTATTCCGCCTTCCGAATTCAGAGCGCGAAAAGCGATCCAACGATTCGGCTGCGTGTTGGTTATGTAATATGAAAAGGCTTTCGCTTCTTCTTCGGTGGCTAGGCGAATCGGCAATTTCTTGCCTTTTCCCGTAACTGAAATCGTTTTGATTACTTCATCTCGATTGATTTCCTGATCGAAGGTAACAAACATCAGCGCATCGCGCCGCGTTGTTTGATTTTGCGGAATCATCTGCAAGACCTTCGGCGGCGGAGTTTTAAATGTCCATGTTACATCTTTTTGCAGAGTCTGCCCGGTAATTGCTTTTGTTCCGGCGGGAATTTTTGCCGTAAAAACGGTCGCCATCGGAAAGCGAGTTGTCGAGTCGAACATCAGGGTTTTCGTCCCTAACCAACGCCATTTTCCTTCCGAGTTCGGCGACAATTGAACGGGAACGGTTTGGGCGGCTTCTTCCTGCGACGAAACGGCAACCATCGGTTGGGAAAATGTCACGCTCAGATCGGGCGCGAGATTGATTTCGCCTTCGGGCGAAAAACGCAAAACTTCCAGAGCTTGTTTGGCACCGTCATTAACGGGCGGATTCGTTTGCTCATCGGCAGGAAATTTTACGGGAATTTTTGTGCCTGTTTTCGGCGGAGGAAGAGTTCCGGCGCGTTTGGCAAAATCCGTCTGATCGTTCGTGTCGGACTTGATTTCGGGAATGCGTTTTAAAAGAGAAGAAGTTTCGCCTTCCGAAAGATTTTCCGCATTGGCGGCAGTTTGTTTCGTGCGATTTTCCGCACCTTCCTCGCCTTCGCTCAGACGAAACGATAATCCGTTGGGTACATTTTCCATATTTTTTTGACTGACCGGTCTGCCCGTAATTCTTTGTCCGTTGACGGCAAAAGGTGCAAGCATACCGACATAAATTGAAATTAATATAATCCAGGAAACGAATATTTTAGTTTTTAACATTAAAGTTTTGAAATCCTCACGCTGAAAAATTTGTCGAACTTTCCGGGAATATCTTACATTATAATTGTTTACAACCCGAAAGCCGTCCGTTTAATTGAACGACTTTCGATTTAATAACTTGCAATTGATTAAAATTGATACCTTTTTTCGGCTACTTTGATGTATCATAAGAAAATTAACTTCCGGAAGTTTATTTTTGATATTGAATATTTCTGATTACGCTTTTTTCTTGCTATAATTAAAGCGTATTTTGCAACTTTGGCAAATTTGAAATCGTAAAGAAACTTGGCTTAAACGTTGTTTATAACATTTTTTAGGAGCAGATAAATAAAAATGGGATTGTGGCAGAGAATAAAAAGATTATTTCGCGCCGGAACAGGAGCGGCATTAGACAGAGTAGAAAACCCGGAGATGGTTCTCCAGCAAACCATCCGCGATATGCGCGACCGCGTTCCGGAACTCAATAATTCGGTGGCGCAGGTTATGGCAACCGAAAGGCTTTTGGCAAAAAACAGGGAAAATCTCGAAAAACAAGTCGTTGATCTGGATTCAAAAATCAAAGCCTCTGTAAAAATGGGACGCGATGATATTGCGACGGCTTATATCGGTCAACTCCAGCAAGCGCAGCTCGATCTTGAAAGAACTTCGAATCAACTCGATCACGCCACGAATGCTTCAAAGCAAGCGTTAAAGGCGCGGGATAATTATGTTCTGAATATGAAGAAGCGCACCGCGGAAGCGATGCAGCTGATCAGCGCGTCGAAACAGGCGAAATTGCAGGAACAATTAGCGCAGACGATGGAAACCTTCGATATCGGCGACGATGCTTCGACCTTTAACGAAATGCGCGAAAAAATCGACCGCCGCGTTGCCGCTGCCGAAGCCAAACTCCAGCTCGGTTCGACTTCGGTTGATACGCAAATGCAGGACATCGAACGCGAAGCGATGGATATTCAATTGCAGGACAAACTTCTTTCCTATAAACAGGAAATGGGTTTGCTCGGCGAAGGCGCAAGCAACGACAAAAAACAGATTTCCGCCGCATCGGAAGCAAAAGAAGAAGATAAATCTACCGACGCATTGCTTGCCGAAGCAGAAAAATTGCTGAAAAATGCAGGTAATTAAACTTATTTTTTTCAATAAAAAACAGTTTTACAATTCCCGAATTACGGTTTTCTGCCGATAAGAAAAGTGTTGTTTGATAAAAGCAACGCTGGTTGAAGGTTTAGAATCAGAATTTAAATGCCAAAAACATTAGAAGTTGGCTAGAATTGAGAGAACAGAATTTATTTCTATGGCAGATATAGCAAAATACCAAAAGGAAATCGAAAGATTTAATTCATCTTACGCCAAAGAAGCAATCAAAGAACCCGTCAATTTTTGGGGATTGGCAGGTTTTGCGGTGGCGGCAGCTTACACCCAAAGCGTTATTCCTCTGCTCATCGCTCTGATTTGCGAAATAGCTTACGTTTTAATTATTCCGAATCTTCCGTCGTATCGTCAATTAGTCAATAACCGCGAACGCGACAGAATCCGTGCGCTCAATATTTCGACGCGCGAAAAATTGATCAAATCCTTTACGCCGAGAGAGCGCGAAGCGGTTGAATATCTGCGCTGGCAAAAGGATAAAATTCAGGAAAACTACAAAAAATTTACCGGTGCAAAAGAATTGCCGACCAATCTGAAAATGCTCGACCGGCGTTGGGAAGATTTCGTTGACCTGTT
>CAYUGW010000215.1:0-7016 GCA_964444245.1 uncultured Blastocatellaceae bacterium
TACAAACGCGCAGGGCGTTCCGATAAAACTTTTTTTCGACGCGCAAACTTCCCTTCTTCTGCGCGAGGAAATTCCCGCCGCAGATTCCATTAAAACTTTTGATTACAGCGATTATCGCCCGATCAACGGCGTTAAAGAACCGTTTTCGATTACCGCAATGATTGACGGCGAAGTTTATAAAATCCAACTCGATCAGGTTATTCACAATGAAAAACTGGCGGAAGAAAAATTTGATTTTCCGCGCATTTCCGGCGAACCTTTGCCCGATATTCCGAAACTGCTTCAAGAATTACAGGCAAATGAAGAAAAGGTTGAAGACATGCTGGAAAATTATTCGTTTAAGCAAAAAACAATAAAACGCGAACTCGGCAAAGACGGCATTTTGCGCGAAACCGAAGCCGAAACGTATCTTCTGACATTTTATAAAGGCAACCGGATCAGACGTTTAATCGAAAAAAACGGCAAACCGCTCTCGGCGCGGGAACAGGAAAAAGAAGACCGTGAGGTGCAGAACCGTGTTAAAGACATCGAGAAAAAGATTGCCAGGGAAGAAGCCAGAGCGGTTGAACAAAATTCTACGGGCGCACCGGATGAAGACGGCAGACGAATTTCGATTGCCGAGCTTTTGCGGGCTTCAAATCTGATCAATCCGCGCCGCGAACGCCTGAAAGGGCGCGAGGTGATCGTTTTCGATTTCGAGCCGAACCCGAATTTCGATTTTAATAATGCCAAAAGTTTCCTGAAATTTTTCGGCAAAACCGGCGGCGTGATGTGGATTGACGAAAAAGACAAACAGGTGGCGCGTCTCGAAGCCGAGCTTTTCGACAGCTACAAGATCGGCGGCGGTCTTCTTGCCAAACTCCGCAAGGGAGCGTCTTTTACGCTCGAACAAGACCGCATCAACGACGAAATCTGGCTGCCGACGGTTGCCGACATCAATCTATCGGTGCGCGTTCTGCTTTTCAAGGGCGTAAATGTCAATCAATTGATAAAATCTTTTGATTACAATAGATTCAATACGGAAGTTCAGGATTCGAAAATCGGCGACGTGCAGAAACCTTGAAAGGAAGAAAAAAAGTAAAAAGTAAAAAGTAAAAAATTTTAATTTAAATATTAGAAAATTGATTTATAAATTCCTTTATTATGAACTTTTTTTTCAATTAAAATATGGCTGATACGATTAAAGAAAAAACTTTAGAAACGCCGGAAGAGATTCAGGAAAAAGAACGGCTTTTTCTCGAAGGTCCGCGTTCGCGCCTTGCCGAACTTCGGAATATTGCACGAATCGCCTGGGAATTTATCAGGGTTTTCCGCGTTTTGCATTTTGTCGGACCGTGCGTGACGGTTTTCGGTTCGGCGCGTTTCAATGAAGGACACGAACATTATGAAACTACCCGCGAAATCGGCGCAAGCCTTGTAAATATAGGATTTACGGTGATGACAGGCGGCGGTCCGGGTTTGATGGAAGCGGCAAACCGCGGCGCACGCGAAGCCGGCGGTCATTCGGTCGCGTGCAGTATCGAACTGCCTTTTGAACAAGATTCGAATCCGTATCTGGATAAAAATCTGTTCGTCAGATATTTTTTCGTGCGCAAGGTCGCGCTCGTTAAATACTCTTACGCATTTGTCGTCGTGCCGGGCGGATTCGGAACTCTCGACGAGCTTTTTGAAGCTCTGACTCTGATTCAAACCGGAAAGATCAAGGATTTTCCGGTGGTTCTTTTCGGTACAGAGTATTGGCAAAATCTAATCAAGCAAATGCACGATATGGCGGAAGCTAAAAGCATAGATGTGACGGATTTAGACCTTTTATTGATAACCGATTCGGTCGAAGAAGCGATAAATCATATTCAGATTCACGCCGTCGAAAAATACAAACTGAAAAAAGAAAAACCGCAGAAATCGAAGATTTTGGGCGAAGGATGAGGTTTAAAATGACTGGAGCGCGAGCATCAGATTTAAAATAAAAGAAACGCGACCGAGGAAAGATGCGGAAAAATGAAAAATGAAAAACACATCTTTTTTAGTCGCGTTTCTGTCTTTAAAAATTAAACCGCCGGAAAATCTATTGATTTCCCAAAACGATTTCCAATCTTTCGCCGCCGCGCAGGACGGTTAGGGTTTTAACCCCGAGGTTTTGCCCGCTGAACTTATCGCCCGTAATCTTCGTGCCGTTAATCGCTTCGATTTTATCGCCCACTTTTACACCCGAACGATCCCCAACCCCATCCGGCTTAACCGATATTACTTTTTGTGAAGCCGTTTTAATTCCGGTAATTTCCAACAAACCGTTGAGATCGGTGGTCGTCACAATCGGAGTTACCGTAGGTTCGATTTTTTGATTCGGATCGAGTCCCGGCGGAGTAATCACTTTGGGTGGACCTACAGCATGATCATCTGATCCGCCGCCCGGATCTTTTTTATCAGGCGGCGAGATTATTCTCGGCGCGAGTGTCGGTAGATCCTTACTTCCCCCTACATCGTTTTGAGCAACCGCCGCGTTTCTATTTGCAGTTTCTGCTTGCTTTATAACAGGTTTATTCACCGGAATTTCTTCGTCGGGCTTTCTTACATCGGCAACCGCATTCGTATCCGTAAAAGCATTTACAGGCAAATCCGGATTTGCCGGCGGATTTTGTATTTGTTCGGAAGCAACGGGCGGAGTTGAATTTCGGTCAACAAAATACAAACCGCTCAAGGCAACAAAGGAAATCAAGACGACCGCAAAACTCAAGGGCAGAATATAGCGTAATGCGGGGAAAAATCCCGTGCGATAATCATCCGGTTTAGCGCGGGCAATCCTCGCTTTTAGCTGAAAATTAAAATCCGGCGGCGTTTCGACGCGCTGCAAACCGCCCAACATTTCCCGGAGCCGTGTTTGCCCGAAATGAAACTTTTGACAATTCGCGCACGAATCAAGGTGAAGCGTCGCCGTTTGGCTGAGAGTTAAACGCTCTTCAAATTCATTCTGAAAATCTCGACAATTCATAAAAAAAATCTTCCCGTTCTCGATTAGTTCAGATTTTTGATCCGGTGAAAAAGTTAAAATGTTTAAAAGTGAAAAAGTTTGCTTAATTTGTAGAATCTTTTGTATTTGCTAATAAGCAGATTAGTTATATTTCTGCTGAATCTTTGCATAGAAGCATCTGAAACCTTTTCACTTTTTTCACTTTTTCACTTTTTCATCCCTGAAACCAATCATTTCCAACTCTAAAAATAATGCTCTAATTTCTCACGCAGAAGTTTGCGGGCGCGGCTGATGCGCGATTTCGTCGTGCCTAAGCCGAGCTGCAAGATATTCGCCACCTCTTCATACGTTTTTCCTTCGACATCGCGCAGAATAATCGGTGCGCGGTATCTGTCCGGCAAAGTCGCAATCGCTTTTTCAATTACCTTTTTTTGTTCGTTTTCCATTACATCATCACTCGGCAGAGGCTTTTCGTCCTGCGGCTGAAATTCTCTGGTTTCTTCATCGTCGTATTGAAAAAGTCCGGTCAACGACAAGGTTTTCCGCCGCTTGCGCTTTCTGATCTCACTGATCGCCAGATTCGACGCAATCCTGTAAATATAGGTCGAAAAAGCATATTCCGTATGATACCGATCGAGCGCGAAATAAACGCGCACAAAGGTTTCCTGTGCTAAGTCAACCGCTTCTTCATAATCGTATAAAAAGCGATAAAGATAATTTGTAAGCGGATTTCGATAGCGATTAACGATTTCTGCAAAAGCATCTTCGTCTCCTTTTTTCGTCGCTTCGATTAATTCGTGATCAGACAAATTTTCAAATGACACGGCAGATTCCAACACCTCCGCGTTTGATTTCTTGAATTTGTCCAAAGCCATACACGCATATCTTTTTACAATATATCTTCCAACAAAACAAAAGCCGCTTTGCATTTTGAATCACGCACGGCGGCTGAAAAAGTTGCGAAAAAATTTATTGATGCGGATTTTCCGCGTTATTCCGTAGGTTTTACTGTCAAGACAAAGAAAATTATTTCGTCCGCTTTCGGCATCGCGAGAGTCCCGATCAAGGTCGGAGAATTTTCCGGCACGTTGAATCTTTGCAGCGAAACGCCGATTGATTCGTAATTAATAACCGGAATTGTTCTGCTGTCTTGGTTTATATTTTCAGTTTTTACGGGAATTCGGGCATCGAATGTAAATGATTGAAAACTTATCCGATTTTTGCCCTTGAAATCGGTTTCCTTTCGCAAACCGTTCAGATACCATTTTGAAAAAACGGATTCATCGGAGTTCCGGCTCAATTCATTTAGCAAACTTTTGTGGCTGAGGCTTCCCGTGTTGGCAATTCTTTGAACATTCGTCGAAAGCAATTGGTAATCGGCAAATGTAAAATTTTTCTTGAATTTATTGACGGTTTCGGAAAGATTTGCGGGAATATTTGATTTGGCTGCCGAATTATTCGAAGCAATTAATATTTGCAAAACTACTTCATAACTCGGTTCGGATTGGCGCGTGTTTTCCGTCTGGGCAAAAGAGTTTGAAAAACTCGAAAAGCAAATTAAAAACAGTGCAAACGCAAAAAATTTCGGCTTATTCATAAATGTGTCTCCTGTAAAAGTTAAATTCGGGGAGTCTGAACACTTATCACAAATAAGCCGAAATAAAGTTGCAATATTTTATTTTTTTTTTATTTTTTTTATAATTCTATTTCCAATCCGAAAGACGTTTTTTATTAATAGAAAATCGCAAATTGCAAATCGCAAATCGCAAATTTCCTAGCTTCCTTCAAACATAAAATTTTCGATCTTTTGTCCGAAACTGATGGTTTGAATGCTCATTTCTTCGACAATCTTATCCTCTGCCCAAAGCACTGATCGATATGGCACGAGCGTGCCTTGCGCGTAATTGTAATCATAAAATTTGCGTTTGTATTTGACCGCATCCGCCGTGTATTCGAGAGCCATCACGCGGAAGGATTTTTGGCTGATAAAAAAGCGCGTTTTGCGGTTTTGTTTATCGGTTACGTCCAGCAGATAAAACTCAACGCCGAGAATTTTTTCGCGTCCGGCAAGTTCCAGCTTCGAACCGTTTTCCTTGTAGCGAAGAAGGGCTTCGAGTCCGTGCCAGATGCGGTTTTGAAATTCCTTCAACGCATCCTCGCGCGGGGCAAAAACATTATTATTAAAAATCCCGAAAACTTTTTCATTGGCGGAAACCAATGCAAATTTGGCATTTGGAAATGCCCTGTCCAACCGGACTTTTTCTTTTTCGAGATTTTCACCGCGCATAATCAAAAGCTCGTAATTTGCGGTTTCGGGCTTTCCCTGTGCATCGGTCGTGTTTATTTTTCCGCGCTCGATGGTGGTTTTGCGGATTTGGTCGAGATTTATACGCCCCAAGCCGCCGCCGTAAATAAAAATCGTTGATTCGGCAAGCTGCTCGGCTGTCAGATTATTTTTATCGAGCGGCGCGTTTGTTTGAGCTTCTCTGACGTTCGGATTCTGATTTCCCACCGGTGTCGGACTGGCAGTCGGTGTCGGCTGCGGGGTTTCCTGCGCGGAAACAGCTAAAACGCCGGAAAGAAGCAGAATTGATAAAATTATCAGAGATTTAAAACGCAAAAACACAAAATATTTATCCTTAAAATTCATTTTTTTATAATTGTTTGATTTTTTACTCTTGCGGATTTTAGCACAAATTATAAAATTCGGCACATTTTACCGCTTTTTGACTAAATTAATTGATGTTTTTTAAATTAATTAAGATGCTTTGGTTTTGATATTAGTAAAATTAACGCTTTTCAATTTACCATTAAAGGCGAAAGATTTACAATAAACAGATGCTTCACATCGCCCTGGTCGAACCTGAAATTCCGCCGAATACGGGAAATATCGCACGGCTTTGCGCCGCCACCTACACCGATCTGCATATCGTCGGCGTGACGGGGTTTCGGATGGACGAAAAGGCGGTCAGACGCGCCGGACTCGATTACTGGGACGAAGTTAAAATCACGCGTCATTTCGAATTGAAAAATCTCTACGAAAGTCTGCCGGATTCGCGTTTTCTGTATTTTACGACCAAAAGCCGTGTTTCTTACACAGACTGGCAATATCTGGAAAACGACTGTTTAATTTTCGGACGCGAAACCCGCGGGCTTCCCGAAGAAGTTTTAGCGGAAAACCGGGAACGCTGCCTGACAATTCCGATGCCGAATAAAAACGTCCGCAGTCTGAATCTCGCCACATCAGTCGGAATCGTTTTATTTGAAGCACTCCGGCAAATCAAATCTCTCTGAACTCTTTCAAAGTAAAGCGAAAATCGTAAACTGATCGGGATAAATGTTAAAAAGTCCGGGCAAAAATCATCTCAGTATTGTTCATCTTTGCAAGAAAGGTCAAAAAACCCGTTCTCTTAACTGTGTTTGTCTGATCTTTCAATGGCATTTCAGGAAAATTATTTTTTAATCATCTTATCAGGAAATCTGACAACGCCATTGTCAAGTTCGGCATCAAAACATACAAAGCAAAGTTAATATTTACTTAGCCTTGCGATTTATTCATAAGAGGAGAAATTAAGGAAATGAAATTCATAAAAAGCTTTTTAATTTTATCAATAGCAATTATCGGGTTTTCATACACGGATGTTCAGGCTCAAAGAGCAACCAATACGAAAAGTATTGAGGAAAAAGTCTTTAAGGAAATCATAACACTGCCTTATTACGGGGTGTTCGATAGTATTAAATTTAAGGTTGACGGAAATACCGTTACTCTATACGGAAAGGTTAATTCTTTAGGCGTGAGAAAAAGCGCGGAAAGGGTTGTCAAGAGAATTGACGGAGTTGATAAAGTTGTCAACAACATCGAAGATCTGCCGCCTTCTCCGTTCGATGATTCGATCCGGCGCAGTGTTGTCAGAACGTTTGCACGCGACGGCGGAAGTCTTTACCGCTATTTGCAAGGACCGCAGCCTTCGATCAGAATTATCGTTGACCGCGGAAACATTGAACTCGAAGGTTTTGTTTCAAATCGCGGCGATTACAATCTGGCAAA
>CAYUGW010000216.1:0-2527 GCA_964444245.1 uncultured Blastocatellaceae bacterium
TAGCTTTTATCTCACTGTAAAGCGCGTTGGCGCGGCGTTTTTCGAGCATTACGCCCGGAATTCGTGTGTCGCTGTCCCAAACCGCAAAATCGGAAACGGAAGCCGTTTCCGGCAGAGCAAAAAGATATTTTCCTTCCAGAGTTTGCTCGGAATGATTGTCGAAAATCTGCGTAACCTTGACGGTCGCGTGCTGATTATCAATGCAAATGTCAACATTCATCGCGCCGAGCGAGAGGATTTTGTCGTCCGGCTGATTTTTGAGCGAAGACGGAATCAAAACGCCGGATTGCGCGCGGATCAGTTGAAACGGAATCGCGATCAGCGCGACAGAAAATGCGGCGATGATGATAAAATAATGTGAAAAATTTTTCATAAAAATGTAACGCCGTCCGTCCCGGCGGCTGTCTTTAATGCGTCTCGCATTCAAAGGTTAAAGTTCAGGAATTTCGAGTTTGAAGATTGGCGGCAAGATGCCGCCAAGACAGCCAGCGGGACGCTGGCGGTACTTAATTAAAACCAGAATCTTTTATTGATTTTGGCGATTCCGCCGGTTGTGCCGAAATATGTATGTTCAGAATCTCCGGTGACGCTCAGGACATTTTTTGACGGCAAAACTTTTGTCAAATGCGTCCATTTTTCCGATTCCAAATCAAAAATCCACGCGCCGCTTAGAGTTCCGACAAAGAGTTTTTCTGCATTTGAAAACATTGCATTCGGATTGACGAAGATTTTTCCGGTTTCGTTTGTAAACCCGCGCAGCTCGCCCGATGGCAGAATTTCATAAACTCCGCCGCCGTAAGTTCCGGCGAAAACCCTCGAACCGTTTGAACTTAGAGCCGTAATCCAATTGTTTTGAAGAATAGAATTCGAGTCTTTATAAACTCTGACAACTTTGCCTTTTTCGATTTGTGCGAGTCCGCCGAGCGTTCCGGCAAAGGCGGAATTTCTTGCGAAAAGCGTGGCGGAAATCGTGTTGCTCGGCAGACCGTTGACGTTTGAAAATCCGCGTGACACGCCGTTTTCATTAAGCCAAACGCCTTTGCTTGTCGCAAAAACAGCATTTGAATTTTTGCCGGAATTTGTCAGGGAAATATGAGTTATCGAACTGCTCGGCAGAGAATCGTTGTTTATTAAAAAATCGCTTTTAAAACTTTGATCAAAACTCACCGCGCCTTTTGAAGTTGCGCCGACGACCATATTTTCTTGCGCGTTCAGCGCGTTAATTTCTTTAATTACATCGGTTTCGAGATGCGCGAGTCTTATGCCGTCTTTTGAAAAAATATCAATGCCTCTGCGGAAATTTCCAACCCAAAGTCTGGAGTTTCGGTCAATCGCCAATGCGGAAACGACGTTGCCGGTCGGCATTGCTTGATCGGAAAAATCTCCAAACGGCGAAGGTAAAAATCGGGCGGAAACTTCCGCAGAGGTTTGCCAGATTCCTCCTGTTCCGACAAACCACATTTTTTCATCATAAAAAAAAAGCCGCGAATTTGTTATGTTTTCGGGCTTTTTCCAATTTATTTCATTGAGCGAGTCTTTCGTCAAACGATTCGATTTTCCGTTAAACGCGAAAATTTTGCCGTCGTCGGTTGTCAGGAAAACCTGATCGCCGAATTCTTCCAAACTCGAAAGCGTCGGCAGATCGATGCTTTGCTGAAAGATTTTTTGCGAATTTTGATCGAGATCGCCGAATACGGCTTGCGACACGCCTAAATCCGTACCGACGAAAAGATTTTCACCGACGATCTTTGTGCCGACGACGCGATTCGAAAGCAAGCCGTTTTCTTTTGTAAACTGTTTCCAGATTCCGTTTTCGAAAATCCATAAACCTTCCGCAAAAGTTCCGACAAAAAGCGTTGAATCTGCTGTGTTTATAAAATTTATACCGACGATTCTTTTGTTTGAATTATTGGTAATTTCAAAAAATTTCTTGCTGTCGAATTCGAGTAAACCGCCGGCGAAAGTTCCGATAAGAAGTCTTTGATTGTCGGATAAAAGATCGGTAATCGTTTGTGTTTCGTGATTTTTAAGATGATAGCTTGAAAAATTTTCGCCGTCGAAAACGACGAGCCCGCTTTCGCGTGTTCCGATAAAAAGTTGTGAATTAAAAACCGCCAGAGTTGTCAGATCGCTTTCCGGCAAACCGTCCAAAACCGTAAAATGTTTGAGAAGTTTTCCGTCCTGCGTCATTTTCAGAAGTCCGGCATCGGTTGCGGCAAAGTATGAATCTTGAAATTTTTCGACCGTGCGGACGTTTTTCGTGTTTTGAATAAACGAAACAAATTGATTGAAATGAGGTTGGTGAGGAATTTTCTCGAAAAATATCTCAGTTTTATTTGCGAGTTTTGCACGTTCTTTTTCGATGGTGTGCTGAGTTAGTTGTTTGATGTGAAACGCGCCCAGGCAAAGGAGCAAAAAGCCTGTACAAGCAAACAGAACCGCCGACCACATAAATTTTCTGGAGCGGAAGATTTTCCGGTCAACGATTCTTTTCTGAAAATTTTTCGAGAATAATTTCATAGCTTGA
>CAYUGW010000216.1:2627-7008 GCA_964444245.1 uncultured Blastocatellaceae bacterium
GGCGATGAATTAAAAGATGTGCTGAAAAGCCGCAATAGTTTGTGTGAATTAATTTCCGCAACTTTTGCTAATTTTTCCAAAGTAATTTGTTCGGCTAAATTTTCCTGAATATATTCCTGTAGGAGCGCGTGTTTTCTTTGCGAAAGTTTGATAGTTTGTTTGTCTGAAGTTATGACTTGCGAATTGTAATTGCTAAATAGATACAAGCAAAGAGTTTGACTGATATTGTCGCCCATTAATTCTGAAATATCGTCGGTTTTTGTAATGAGCGAAGTCAATTGTTTGACGTTTTGATAAAGAAAATTGTCATACAAACCGACGTGCGGTTTTAGTTCGTAATCCTTGCCGCTCTCGCCCAGAAGTTTTTCCAAATAATCGGGTTCAAAATAAATTTCGGCATAATTGACCGTTTCTCCGCGTGTAAAACTGAAATATTCGGCATTTGCCGGAATCAGCCAAAATTCGCCGGCGGTCGGCGGATTCAATTTTGAGCTGCGGCGATCAATTTCAGTTTCGATTTCGTTGATCTTTCCGCCGAGATGAACAATTAGTGCATGGCGATTTTCCTTGATCGACCAGACCGTCGGTTTTTCAATATTTTCGCTCGCTACGGTTAGTTCTATTCCTCTCCAATTTACAATTCGCGGTTTTTCGCCGACAAATTGCGGAGAATTTGAAAATTCTGCGGAGAATTTAAAAGCCATAGACGCATTCTAATCGCTAAACTTATCAAAAACAAAGAATATTATGGAAAAGAATTTAATTGTTTTGTTTTGGCTGATTGTTTTGATTGGGCAGGTTTCGGCTTGCGGAAATGTGCGAACGGCTGAAAATGTTTCAAACTCTATGTCAAATTCAATAAAAACGGACGTAAAACTACCGAAACCGATTGATGCTTTTGTCGAAGCGGTAAATGCCGGAGACAATGAAAAATTTCTCGCTTTTTTTGATGAAAAAGAAGGTGTGATAAATGATTGGGGAAGAAAACTTGTCGGGCATCGAGCCATAAAACAATGGAGCGACAAGGAATTTATCGGCGCAAAAGGAACGATTACACCGACCAGAGTTGAAGAAAAAGAAAACGAGATCAGTCTTTGGGCTGGCTGGAAAAGCAATTATTACAGCGGAGACAGCAAATTTGTTTTTATCATTGAAAACGAAAAAATAAAGGAAATGCGTATCGAAAGCGCAAAATAATAATAAAAAGAGGAATATAAATATATGTCAAAAAACAGTTTAGAAGGAAAAACAGTCTTAATCGGCGGCGGGGCGAAAAATCTCGGCGGGTTGCTTGCCCGTGATTTTGCCAAAAGCGGCGCAAAAGCAATTGCCGTTCATTATAACAGCGATTCAACCCGAAGTGCGGCTGATGAAACATTGGCGGCGGTCAAAGAAATAGGTGCGGAGGCAATTGCGATTCAAGGCGATTTGACGAAGCCGGAAAATGTAACCAGTTTGTTTGATGAAACTGTTGCGGCATTCGGCGGCGTTGATATTGCGATTAATACGACCGGAATGGTTTTGAAAAAACCTCTGACGGAAATCTCGGAAGCGGAATACGATACGATGTTCGGCATAAATTCCAAAGCCGCTTTCTTTTTTATGCAGGAAGCCGGGAAAAAATTAAATGATAACGGCAAACTCTGCACCATCGTAACTTCACTTTTAGCGGCATTTACCGGCTATTATTCGGTTTACGCCGGCGCAAAAGCGCCGATTGAACATTTTACACGCGCCGCTTCAAAAGAATTCGGGGCAAGAGGAATTTCAGTTACATCTGTCGCGCCAGGACCGATGGACACACCGTTTTTTTACGGTCAGGAATCACCTGAAGCGGTTGCGTATCATTCGACAGCCGCAGATTTGAGCAAGCATTCAAAAACAGGATTGACCGACATCGAAGACATCGCGCCGCTCGTCAAATTTCTCGTGACCGACGGTTGGTGGATTACCGGGCAGACAATTTTTGCCAACGGCGGTTATACGACGCGATAAATTAAATTTTCGGGTGTTCGGCTGTAAACTGCTTTTGTAATCCAAATGCGTATTAAAATCGAACTTGCCTGAATTGTAATAATTTAATGCCTTTTTATTTGTTTCGCTTAATAAATTAGAAGTTACGCCAAGTTTAGAATAAACACTTCTGAATAGATGATAGATGAAAGATGATAACTGATAGATTCTTTCGGGTTATTATCTCTCATCTCTCATCTTTCAGTTTTCATCTATTCCGTAGTAAAAACGCTTTTATTTTCGATATTTGCTTTTCACTCATAATTTCAATAAAAGTCTTTTTAATTATAATTCCGCTTTAATCTTGTGCCATCTTTCGGTCATATCGCACCAGATCGCCAGTCCTCGCCATTCACTGAAGTTCTCGTAAAAATCCCGGATTTGTTTATCATCACAGACGTTTTCATTATTATGTTTTTTGTAGAATTGCGCTCTGAGCCACGAATCGAGCGCGAGTCCGTCGTAACGTCCGACGAGTTTTAAGAGGTTTTCTGCCGCATAATCGCCGACACCTTTTATTTTTTTCATTTCTTTTTTTAATTCAACGGTCGGCAGTTCGGACGCAAGCCAACTTTCGGGATTTACTTTTCCGGCGGCGACCGCTTCGGCTAGTTCGTGAAAATACGGTGAACGATAACCGGCGCGGATTTCGTCGCGGTAAAATTCCGGCGTTTGACTTGCCATCGCTTCGGCGGTCGGAAATGATTTTTTGCCGTTTTTACCTGAAATTCCGAGTTTTTCGACCAGATTTCTGGTCATATTTTTCGTCAAACTCCACGAACAATTCGTCGTGCAGATCGTTTTGACCAAATCTTCAAAAACGGTCGGTGAGCGAACTAATCTTCCGGCATTTGCGGCGGCAATCCATTTCAGATTTTTTTGCTTTTCGGTGAGTTTGTAAAACTCGCTCAAATCTTCATCAAGCCGCAAAATATGTTTTATTTCCCGTAAGATTTTTTCTTCAAGGCTTTTATGGATTTGAGAGTTTTCGATTTCGATTTTTAGTTTTTCGCTTTTATCCGAAAATGTTGTAAAAGTAGGGTTTCTACCGTTTTCATCGGTGAAAACATAACTTAATTTCCAGTTTTCTTCATCAATTTCAAATGGCAGAAGTTCGCTCCAACCGTGGCTGTAAATTGTGTGCCGAAAGCTGAAATTTCCGGGCGTTTCGAGATAAAGTGTCTTTGTCATAAAATTTTCTTTACGTTTCTTTACATTTTTAAGACCAAATAAAAATGTTCCGCGTCTAATAGAGCTAAAGACATATTTTGGTCTTTTTAGCAAAAAATTTCAAAAGACAAAAATTTAACTTGTAATTTTTATTCAAGAAATAATACAATTGTGTATAACAATGACAAACTGCGTTGTTTCTTCTTTTAACACAAGACAAATTTAAATAAAAAAATACGGTTGAAATACCGGGAGGAAAGAATATGGGAAGCAGAAAATCGCGCTTGATATGGCAATTTTTCGGCGTATCTATTTTAACATTTCTGTTTGTTTTTGCGGCTTTGTCGCAGACCGATCCGAATCCGAATTCGCCGACACCGATTTTGATCAGCGAACCTGATTCGATTCGGGCTTTGACCGATTCGGCGGGAGTTGCAAACAAAAATTCACGGCAATTGCAATCAAAAGCCTTCGGATTAAATCAAAAGGTTAATTTATATGTCACGAATGTTGATTTAATTGCGGGCGAAGGCGCGAATGCTTTTCGGGTTTACGCTCAAGATTCGTCGGGGAGAAAATATCGCTTTCCGGTAGTGGATTTGCAGCCTGTTAAGGGACAGGAATGGATTTACACAGTAACAATTTTAATAAAAGATGAGATCGGTTTTTGGGAACAACCCGCAGAAAACGGCGATATTTTGTTGAGATTGACGTGGCGCGGTCTGGTCAGCAATCCGGTGAAATTAGGTTTAGGCAGAACGGGCGGAAGTTTGAAAGAAGAAGCCGGAGCAACGCCGACACCTTTGAAAAATTTTGCGATGAAACCTGAGGAAACGGAACCGCCGACAACGGAATTTGTCGGCTACAGATATTCGGGCGACCGAATTCGTTTCTTGGAGCAAGCAACATTCGGACCGACGACCGCACTCGATCAGCGAATCAGAAGAATCGGAATCAGAACTTGGTTAGCAGAACAATTCGAGGCGCAATATCCGAGCGTTGCCAATCCGTATCCCGATTTGCCTTTGAAATCAAATGATCAAAATAATGCGACTTTAGGTTGCGGAATGTTTGCCGCCGGAACTCCCGAACGCAGATTTTGTATACGGGATTTTTATTCACAATATTTAGTTCAAAACTGGTTTTTCAAAGAAGCATTTTACGGCGAACCGCAATTAAAACACCGCGTGGCGTGGGC
>CAYUGW010000217.1:0-7008 GCA_964444245.1 uncultured Blastocatellaceae bacterium
GGAGATTACACCGGCGACGGTAAAGCCGATATTGCGATTTTCCGCCCGAATAATGGCACTTGGTTTATTTTGAGAAGCGAAGATTTGTCATTTTTCACTATTCCGTTCGGTGCGCCGGGCGATATTCCCGCGCCGGGAGATTATGACGGCGACGGGAACTTTGACGCGGCGGTTTTTCGTCCGTCAACCGCCGACTGGTTTATCCTGCGGTCAACCGCCGGAACTTTGATTCAGCGATTCGGCTTAAACGGGGATGTGCCGATTCCGTCGGCTTTTATACCTTAATGAACATTTTCCGAAAGATTCTCCCACTCTTCGTAAAGTTTTTGAATCTTGTTTTCGACCGCTTGAAACTGTTCGGTTGTTTTTTGAAGTTCAGAGTGATTGGCGGCGATTTCCGGCTGGCTCATCCTTAAGGTTAAACTCGCGGCTTTTTCTTCTGATGCCTGAATTTCCCTCTCTATATCTTTTATTCGCCGCTTGATTTTCTGAACTTCATTTTTTGATAAATTGTTTTTGGTCTTTGGACTTTGGTCTTTGTTAATTTCTGCTTCAAATTCGTTTGATATTTTGTTTTGACTTTGAACCTGAAACTTCGAACTTTGAACTTTTTCCTTCCATTCGTGAAATTCGGAATAATTTCCGTTAAAAATTTCGACCTTGCCGTTTTCTTCAAACGATAAAATCTGCGTCGCAATTTGATCGAGAAAATAGCGGTCGTGGCTGACGGTTAAAATCGTTCCCTGATAGCTTTGCAAGGCTTCTTCGAGAGCTTCGCGCGACGGAATATCGAGATGATTGGTCGGCTCGTCGAGAGCTAGAACATTGACGTTTGAATAGATAAGTTTCGCCAGCGCAAGTCTTCCCTTTTCGCCGCCCGAAAGAGTGGAAACGAGTTTGAAAACGTCTTCGCCGAAAAACAAAAACCGCGCCAGAAACGAACGCAATGCGCCGTTTTCCGCCAGAGGCGCAACTCGCCGCAGTTCGTTGATGATTTCGTTTCTGTCTTCCAAATCTTCGAGCTGCTGGGAATAATAGCCGATTTCGGTTTTTGCGCCCCAGATCATTTTGCCCGCCAGCTCGCGGTTTTGACCTAAAATTGTTTTTAAAAACGTCGTTTTTCCCGTGCCGTTTCCGCCGATTATGCCGAGACATTCGCCGCGGTGAAGCGTGAAATTCAAATCTTTTGCCAGAACATTTTCGCCGTAACCGATAGCCAGATCTTCGACCGAAAGAACATTTCCGCCGGCGCGTTCGACCTGTTTTACTTTGAAATTTCCGCCCGCTTTTTCCGTCGAAACGGCTTCGAGCCGATCCATTCTTTCCAGCAAATTGCGGCGCGATTTTGCCTGTTTCGTTTTCTGTCCGGCGAGATTCTTGCGGATAAATTCCTGCGTTTTATTGATAAATGCCTGCTGATTGTCAAATTCTCTCTGCTGCTGTTCGCGGCGCAGGGCGCGTTCGACAAGAAATTTCGAATAATTTCCGACGTAGGAAACCGCTTTTCCGTTTTCGATTTCGATAATTCTGCGGCACGTTCGGTCGAGAAAATAACGGTCGTGGCTGATGATGATATGCGCTTTTTCAAAGGCTTGCAGAAAATTTTCGAGCCATTCGACCGCTTGCACGTCTAAATGATTGGTCGGCTCATCGAGCAGCAGAATATCGGGATTGGAAAGCAGTAGGCGTGCCAGACCGAGCCGGTTTTTTTGTCCGCCGGACAGGTTTTCCGTCTTTAAATCCCATTTATCCTGCGTAAAACCGAGTCCGAGCAAAATCGCCTCGGCTCTGGCAGTGTATGTAAAACCGTCTTCGCGCTCGAAAACGGTTTGGAGTTCGGCGTATTGTTCGAGAATTTCTTCGCTCGCATTTAATGCCATCTCGTGTTCGAGCCGCCGCATTTCGGCTTCGATGTCGTGAAGTTTCTTAAACGCGGAAAGCGCGGCGGTGTGAACCGTTTCGCTCGTCGTAAAATCAACGTGTTGTTCCAAAAGACCGATTTTCAAACCGCTGGTTTTAAAAACATCGCCCGAATCCGCCGATTCTTCGCCGGTAATCAGGCGAAAAACGGTAGTTTTGCCCGCGCCGTTTCTCCCGACCAGACCGATTTTTTCGTCCGGGTTGATCTGAAACGACACGCCGCGCAGGATTTCCTTGCCGCCGTAAGATTTATAAACTTCTGATAATCTGAAAAGCATTTTTCGTTAATTATAAATGAAATTACACAAAAAAATTAAAGCCGCCGGGAGCGCAGGCAGCCTGCCTGCATGAGCGCGTGAGCGCGAAAAAGCCTCTGTTTTCAATAAACTTGATTTTTATTGAAGCGTCTTTCCGCCGCTTTAAGCGACGGTGCAGGCGCGTCTGCCTTCGCTCCCGGCTTAAATCAAAAAAAGGCGAGTTCTTGAAACTCGCCTCTTAATTTTTTAGTTCTGCGATTTTTTCAATCCGGAAAATTATTTTGAATTTGTATTCGCTTTATTTACCGCAGCATTTGCGTTTGAATCAGCGTTTGTTGGCGTATTTGCGTTTGTGTTCACATTCGCATTTACGTCAACATTGGCATTCGTATTGGCGTTCGTATTCGGAGTTTCCGCAACTGCCGGACGCGCACCGCTTAAGTTATTCGGGTTTTCAACCACTTTTTTCGCTAAAAAGTTTTCGATTTTCGCTTCGTTCATCGCAATTGCCCGATACGAAGCGGCAAGAAGCTGTTTTCGTGCATTGATCAATTGATCCGTAACCTGTTGACGAATTCCAGGAGTTTCCAGCGTTACATCTTCATCTTTATCGCTTCTTTCCTGTAATTTGAAAATGTAAAATTTTCCCTGCACCGGTGCCGGTAAAATTCGACCGACCTCGAATTTCGGATCCATCAAAGTGGCAACCACCTGCGGCGGGAAACTTTGTTTCATTTGCTCTTCGGAAATATAGCCCAATTCGCCGCGTTGAAATCTGCTCTGATCCTCGCTTTTTTCACTTGCCAGAGTCGCAAAATCTGCGCCTTGATCCAAACGTTTGATGATTTCATTTACGGCTAAAACGGCTGATTGTTCATCAATGGTCGTGTCGCCCTCGCCGCTGTTTGACGGGTCAACGACGATTGCCGCGAGTTTTACGCCTCTTTTCTTAACAAAAGCGGATTTGTTTCCGGCATAAAAATCCTCGATTTCTTTATCTTTGGGCGGTTCGATTTTGCCTGTGATTTTGTCGGTCAATTTCTGAATTGCCAGACCTTCCTTGATCGCTTGGCGGGCTGAGGCTTCGGTTTCGCCGATTTCCTTCATTTTCGCTTCCCACTGCTCTACCGACAATCCGCTGGCTGTTTTGCTTTTATTAAATTCAGCGGTAATTTCCTCTTCAGTCGGAACCGAATTTTCCTTTTCGGCTTTTTGGAACATAACTTCCTTTTGAATTAAACTTTCGAGAATCTGAAGACGCGCTTGCGCTAATTCGAGCGGCGACAAGTTTGGATCTTGTCCCTGTGTCTGTTGCTTCAAAACCCGTTCGACTTCGACGAGTTTGATTTCTTTGCCGTTGACGGTTGCGGCTACTTCATTCTCATTAACACCGCCGTTCGGGTCCGGCGCCGGTCCGTTACCGTTACAACCGCCGATGGTTAAAATTGCGATTGCTAAAAAAACAATCGAAATATACTTAAAATTAGGTTTCTGCACTTTGGCTTTTACTCCTTCAAACTTAACAAAATCTGACATTACTTGATTATCCTAAAAAATTTGTTATAATTTCTGTTTTTGGTTTGGTAAAATTTACCAAACTTTTATTTTATACCTCGTTATAATTCTTTTGGAGGCTACTAATTATGGCAAAACGATGCGATGTCTGCGGCAAAGGTCCGCAATTCGGAAACAATGTTTCACATGCTAACAACAAAACACGCCGACGGTTCAATCCGAATCTGCAAAGAATCCGCGTTCAACGTCCGCAGGGCGGAAATATGCGGATGAAGGTTTGCACCCGGTGTATCAAGGGCGGAAAAATTGTCAAGGCTGCGTAAAACTATTTGAGTTACAACTCTTTTCAAAGGTTGCCGGACTGCAAAAAAATAATTTTTGCGGTCTGGCTTTTATTTTTAAACTACCGCGATAACTTCGATCTCGACCCGCGCATCCTTCGGCAGACGCGCCGCCTGAACGGTGGCTCGCGCCGGCTTTTCGGTAAAATGCCGGGCATAGACTTCGTTCATCAACGCAAAATCATTCATATCTGCTAAAAATACGGTTGTTTTAACGACATTGTTCAAAGTTGTTCCCGCCGCCGCCAAGACCGCGCTTAGATTTTTTATCACCTGTTCGGTTTGCTCGGCAACATTTTCGGAAACAAATTCGCCCGTCGCGGGATCAATCGGAATTTGTCCCGAACAAAAAACCAGATTGCCGACCTTAACGGCTTGCGAATAAGGTCCGATTGCTCCAGGTGCGTTTTCTGTTGATATTATTTCTTTCACTTTAATATGTTTCGCTTTTTGTTTATTTTATTTAATTAAGCAAAAGGCGAATTTTAACAAATAAAACGCGAAAAGCAAAGTTAGCATCTGTATATTCCGGTTTGTCTTCAGCCGCAAAAAATAAAAAAGCGTGGCGCGAAAATGAATTTTCGCGCCACGCTGATTTTCAAGCGGATAATATTTTTACGGTCTGGTAGTGCAGAGCGAATAACTTCCGCTGCCGCTATAGGAATAAATCCGCCAGCGATAATATCCCGATGTGCCGTTGTAACTGATATTTTCGGTCGAGGTTGATCCGGTCGAACTTCTGACGGTTGACCAGGAATAACCGTTCCATTTTTGCAGATACAGATCGAAATCCGTTCCCGAAGGTCCGGTCAATGCGCCCGTATGCGTTCCGCTCGACGAACTGTAATAATACGAACCGTTCGGCTGATACGCATTTGCGCCCGTGCCGGAAAGCGTTCCCGTATAGGTTGTGCCGCTGCAAGTCGGCGGTGGCGGCGGCGGCGGCGTTCCTCCGCCTGAAAGCAGTGAATAAAGCAAGCGATTGGGCGACCCCGAACCGATGCTTGTCAACTTGTTAGTCGAAGATGTGCTGATAATCGCGTTTGTAACGGCTGAAGACGAAGCCGTCGTGTTGCCTTGCAAATAAAGCGCAGCGACACCGGCGACGTGCGGCGCAGCCATCGAAGTTCCGCTGATCGTATTGGTTGCCGTATTGCTCGTGTGCCAGGCTGAAGTTATTGACGAACCGGGCGCGAAAATATCAAGACACGATCCGAAATTTGAAAATGACGAACGCGCATCGGTACTGGTTGTCGAACCGACCGTGATCGCATTCGGAACGCGAGCCGGCGAAGAATTACAGGCGTTCGTATTGCTGTTGCCGGCGGCAACGACAAACGTAATTCCGGCATTGATCGCATTATTAACGGCTGTATCGAGCGCACTCGACGCGCCGCCGCCCAAACTCATATTGGCAACCGCCGGTTTGACGTGATTGTTGCGAACCCAATCAACCCCGGCAATTACACCCGAATTTGTTCCCGAACCCGAACAATTTAGAACGCGCACCGCATACAGCCGGACGTTTTTCGCTACGCCGTGTGTCGAACCGCCGACCGTTCCGGCGACGTGCGTTCCGTGTCCGTTGCAGTCATTTGAATTTTGCCCGTCATTAAAAGCATCGAATCCGGCAAAGGCACGCGAACCGAACTGGGTATGCGTCCGACGAATTCCGGTGTCAATGATATAAGCATTTACGCCGCTGCCAGTCGCGGTATAGGTATATGTGCCGTTTAGCGGACGATCCCGCTGATCGATGCGGTCGAGACCCCAGGTTGCATTGGTCTGGGTTTGGTTGATCGAAACCTCAGCGTCTTCCTCGATAAATTTAATACGCGGATCGCGGCTGAGTTCGTCAGCCTGCTTCGGACTCATTTCAACCGAATAACCGTTAATCGCGTGTTTAAATACGCGGTCGATCTTCCCGCCGTAAACAATTGCAAGTTCTTCGGCAACCGCTTCAGAATTCGAACGTTCGCCTAACTCACCCGCCGCCCAATCTTCAAATACGACGATATAGCGATTGGGAATCTTGCGTTCACTTTTTAGAATCTTATCTTCGCTGTTTTTGCTCTCAACGGTCTGAAAAAAGAGCGTTGTACACAGAAAAAGTGCGAAGAGCGAAATTCCGCTTAATACTACAAAAAATCTTTTCATGTTCTTTCCTCCTTGATATTTGTTACCCTTTTTGGAAAAGGGAGTATTGTTCAATCTTTTATATTTAAAGATATGAATCCGTATAAATCAGAATTTTCCACAAGGGTATCTGTTTTATGGAAAAAAACATTAAATTATAAACGAAATTTGGGGGAAGAAAGTATTCTTATAAAGAATATAATGTGAAAAAATATATCACTCCGACAAGATGTTTGTAAAGTCATTTTGGGTAGTGTTTCAAAATATATGCTGAAACTTTTGACAATCAAATTTCTCATCTTCCGCAATAGCTGATAACCGGTAGCCAATAGCCGATAATTATTGATTTTCGGTTATCGGTTATCAGTTATTAGAGAGGAAAACTTTCTCAGTATAAATTTTGAAAAATTACATTTTTTTAGAATTTGAATGAAACTTCGAAAAATAGTGCAGATTTCGGATTTGTAGTATTTCAACGGTCATAAATTGTGCTTTTTGAAATTAAAGAAAACCGTAAAACAGACTGTTAGTCTGTTTCGCCTAGTTTGATAAACAGACTAATAGAGCCGTGCAGTAATTAGTTATAAAGTTTTCCCTGCCCGCTGCCTCAGCCGTAATTTGTTTTGCTCAAGTGTGATTCAATCATTCGCTCCGGAGGAGCATTAGTTAATAGCCCAGCCATTTATGGTTGGAAGGATCAACCGATGATTTCAGAGTCCTGAAAGGACGACAGATTTCTGTCGTCCTTTCAGGACTTTGATAATTATTCGACAATTATCCCGAACGATAAATCGTTGGGCTATTAACGAGAAGTCCCTCCGGGACAAAACATTTCCGGC
>CAYUGW010000218.1:0-7003 GCA_964444245.1 uncultured Blastocatellaceae bacterium
CGGTTTTGAAAAGTGCCGCGAGATTTAATTTGCGGCGGCGCAAGAGCCAGTAATCGCAGATCATAATCCCGCCGATTGCGCCCATCAAGCCCGAATAGCCGATCAGCCACGTAAAAATATACGCGCCCATCGAAGACATAAGTTGCCACGGCATCATCAAAATTCCGATCACAGCCGTGATCAAACCGCCCGCAACGTAAGAAATTCGCTTTGGATTTAGATTTGAAAAATCATTCGACGGCGAAACGACGTTTGCCGCCATATTGGTTGACAATTGCGCAACGAAAATGACGATCATCGCAAACAAAATCACAAACGCGCTGTCGAATCTCTGAATCAAATCAACCGGATTCGGAATCGCTTCGCCGTAAATTATGACGGTTGCAGATGTTACCGCCACGCCGATAAAGGCAAACGCCGTCATCGTCAGAGGCAAGCCCAACGCCTGACCGAGCATCTGCGATTTTTGCGATTTAGCATAGCGCGTAAAATCTGGAATATTAAGGCTCAAAGTCGCCCAGTAACCGACCGAAGCTGTCAGCGCACCGGGAAAAATCGTCCAAAACGAAGCGGTTTCTTTTTGCAGAACGGAAGAATTTGAAAGCACATTGCCGATTCCGCCCGCCGCATTGCTTGCCCAAATCAGCAAAATCAAACCGCCGAGCAGCAGAAGCGGCGCAGACCACGATTCGAGATGTTTGATTCCCTCGATGCCTTTCAGAATAATAACAACCTGAATCGCCCAGAAAAGAAAAAACGCTAACCACGTATGCAGCGGATTTCCGCCAATCATAAAATTCAAATCAGCCCAACCCGACCAGACCGCCGTCAGAAGAGCGTCAATCGCCGTGCCGCCGATCCACGTCTGAATCCCGAACCAGCCGCAGGCGACGATTGCCCTGAGAATCGCCGGAATATTCGCACCCATCGTGCCGAACGAACTTCGCAGAAGAACAGGGAACGAAACACCGTATTTCGTTCCGGCGTTGGCGTTTAAGATCATCGGAACAAGGACGATGCAGTTGCCCAAAAGAATCGTCAGCATCGCCTGCCACCAGTTCATTCCCGCTTCGATAAAACTTCCGCCGAGCATATAGGTCGTAATCACGACGCTCATCCCGATCCACAGAGCGGCGATATTCCAAGTTGACCAGGTTCGCTCTTTCAGACTTGTCGGCGCAAGGTCTTTGTTCCACAAAGGCGATGCGGAAACATCTTCGGTTAGTTCAACAAAATCATTTTTCATATTTTTTCAACCACGAAGAAACACCAAGGAAACACGAAGGAAAGCAAAAAATAAATCACATAAAAAATCAGCAAAGAACGAAATTAAAATGCTCTGCTTTTTTTTACTTCGTGAAATCTTCGTGTATCTTCGTGGTTTAATTTAAACAACGAAGCGTTTCCATTCGAGTTTTCCCCGACTGCCAAAGTTTATCAACAAACCGAGTTTTAATTCGGTCGCTTTCAAATAATTGATAAGTTGAGCAATTTCGATATTCGTCAATCTATCAAGTGCTTTTATTTCAACGATAATTTTATCGTAACAAACAAAATCAGGAATATATTCTTTTTTTAGTTCAATTCCTTTATAGAACAAATGTAGGCGACTTTGGGCAATAAACGGAATTTGCCTGAAACCCAATTCTATTTGCAGAGATTCTTGATAAACAGGTTCGAGAAAACCGTTTCCCAATTCCTTATGAACCTCAATAGCCGCACCGATTATCTCAAAAACTTCCTCTCTGTAAAGCAAATTATCCATATTTTTCAACCACGAAGGAACACGAAGGTTTCACGAAGTTTATTTAAAAACAAAATCTAACAAATAATAACCAGTTTTTTGGATATACCAAACAAAAAATTATTATTTTCACTTTGCTTTCCTTCGAGTTTTCTTCGTGTTCCTTCGTGGATAAATTTCTTATCGGTAAATTTGGCTATATTTTTTTCAACCACGAAGATACACGAAGTTTTCACGAAGCTGTTTTATAAATCAAATTTTCAGTAACACTTTGCTTTCCTTCGTGTTTTCTTCGTGTAACTTCGTGGTTAAAATTCTTGAATCAAAGCCAGCAAATCGTCCGCCGAAAGTTTTCCGCTCGAATCCGTTCCGTCGAGCAAACTGTCTGCCAGATCGCGTTTAGTTTCGTGGAGTTTGAGGATTTTTTCTTCGACCGTATCTTCCGTAACCAGGCGATAGACGGTGACGGGACGCATCTGTCCGATGCGGTGTGCGCGGTCGGTTGCCTGATCTTCGACCGCCGGATTCCACCAGGGGTCGAGATGAATCACATAATCCGCCGCCGTCAGATTCAAACCCGTTCCGCCAGCTTTCAAACTGATTAAAAAAACATCGCCCGCGCCGCGCTGAAAATCATCGATTCTTTCCTGACGAACGTGCGACGGCGTGCTGCCGTCGAGATATTGATAGGAAATTCCTTTATTGTTCAGATATTCCTTGACGATTTGCAGATGTTTGACGAATTGACTGAAAACCAGAGCTTTATGTTTATTGTCGAGCAATTCTTCCAGAGTTTCGCCGAAAAGTTCGAGTTTTGAACTCGTCATAGATACATTTTCATTAACGAGTTTCGGATGACAGCACGCCAGTCTTAAACGCGTTAATTCGGCTAAAATGCGAAAGCGTTTGTCTTTCGCTTCGCCGTCCTGAGATTCGATTCGTTCTAACGCTTCGCGGCGGATCGCTTCGTAAAATGCGCGTTCTTCTTCGGACATTTCAACCGTCAGCATAATCTCTGTTTTTGCCGGAAGATCGTCTAAAACCTGATTTTTGCGCCGCCGCAAAACAAACGGCGCGATCAGTTTTTGCAGCGTCCGGCGCGCCGTTTCGTCCTTGTTTTTCTCGATCGGCAGGGCAAATTTTTCATTGAAAAATTCGTGGCTGCCCAAAAGTCCGGGGTTAGCGAAATTAAATAAATTCCAGAGTTCGCCCAAGTGATTTTCAATCGGCGTTCCGGTCGTAATCAGACGAAAATCGCCTTGCAAATTCATCACCGTTTTCGAACGCTTCGTCGTACGGTTTTTAATTGCCTGCGCTTCGTCCAAAACGATCGTCGCAAAATTTTGTCTGGTAAAAAGTTCTTCTTCGATCTGCAAAAGATTATAGCTCGTCACCAAAACATCGTATTTTCCGAGAGCCTCGACCTGAGTTTTTCTATCGCCTTCGCCGAACATCTGAAATTTCAAAGTCGGAGCAAAACGCAACGCCTCTTTAACCCAATTGCGGCAGACGCTGACCGGCGCAACGACCAACGCCGCGCCTTTTTCGGCTCTCTCGACCAGAATCGCCAATGCTTGAAGCGTTTTGCCAAGCCCCATATCGTCCGCCAGACACGCGCCGACTCCCCAATGCGCGAGGCGCGAAAGCCATTCGTAACCGTCAATCTGATATGGACGCAGATCGGCTTCAAATGTGGCGGGAAGTTCTGGAACGTGCTTTTGCGCGTCTTTTAATTTTTTGAGATGCTCCTTCCAGGCTTTGTCCGTCTTGAAATTTTCGAGTTCTTCGGAAAACTCTTCCAAAATGCCGCTCCGCAAACCGTGCAGCCGATTTTTGTTATCCAAAACCGCGTTCAAAGATTGCAGATGCTTGCGAAGTTTTTCGGTAATGGCAATGAATTGACCGTCGGAAAGCTCGACAAAATTGTTGGTTGTCTGACTCAGGATTTTCGTTAAATCCTGCATCGAAAGAACCAAATCTTCGCTGACCTTTGCCTCGCCGGTAATTTCAAACCAGTTGTTTTTGCCCTTGACCGACATCGAGAAATTCTCGAAATTGATATTTCCGAGCAGCTTTAATTTTTGTCCTTTAGTCCATTCGATCACCAATTTTCCGGCTTTTCGCGGAGTTTCGAGTTCGACCAACGCCGTCAGACAGGCTTCCGCATCGGTTAAATCCCATTCGTAATCGGGGCTTTCAAATTCCGCCAAAAACGGGCAGGATTCTTCTACTTCATCGAGCAATCGGCGTTCGTCCTTCAAGTTGCGTTTGGTGCGCGTCCGAACACCTTCGACATCGGCAATGACCGATTCCGAGCCTTTTCCGGGCTTAAAATACGGCGCAACTTTGCCGAATGGCTTGACGAAAAATTCGAGATGAAAACCCTCGCCGACCGGTGTAATAAGAGCGTGAATGCGATTTTCGGCTTCGACGAACGGCAGATTTTCAAAATGTTCTTCGAGATCGCTCTGAATTGCCAGTTTGGTCGAAAGCGGCTGAATCGCTTTGAGAAGTTTTTCGCGTCCCTCGGACGGAACTCGTAACTTATTCGATTTCAGCGAATTGGCAATTTCAACGTGATGTTTTGAAATGTCTAAAATCTTATAACGCGTTTCGGTTTCTTTCTGAACGATGATTCCTTCCTCGGAAAATTTCGTGTCGAACGAGAGTTCGAGATCGTCTTTGATTTCTTTGATGACCAGAGCCGGTTCGCCTTTATTTAAGTGAACATTGATGTTCGGGTTTTTCATCAAAAACAAAAACGGATGTTCGACGAGTTCTGCCAGGGCTTCTTCCCAGAGAAATTCATACTGGTAATTGCCGTAATAGTAATAATCGGAATACTTTTTCATCGCGTTTTTGATGACTGAGGAATCCTGTTCGGTCAGATTTTTCACGTCGCGCTCAAACAATCTTTTGAGCGCGATATTACGCCCGTTCGTCCAGCCCGTTTTGCTGAATTTTTGCTCGACGGGCTGGATTTCCTCGCGGTCGAAATCGAGCAGCCAGGCGACGCGTGTTTCGTTGATTGCGGCTTTGTCCGCGCTTTTTCCCTGAACCTGTCCGGCGATCATTATCAAAGTGTTTAATGCCCGTTCCCAATCTTCGATTTTCGGCACGATGTTGCCGACCGGAGCGAATCCGAGTTTTTTTTGCAGTTTTTCGGCGGTCTCTCTTGCATCGGAATTTGAGGAGTTCTTTAAAGACAAAAGATTGGCGATTTCCATTCCAACCCAGCGATAACCTAAATATCTGCTCGTTTGTTCAAACGCCGCCGCAAAATTCGGCGTTTTGCATTCGGGAATTATCGCGGCAACCAAAATTCGCAGAAATTTTTCGATAAAATCATCCGAACCTATTTGCGAATAAGCGGTTTGCGCTAAATTATCCTGATTTTTTATATAATAAGAAATCGCGCTGACGGCGCGGTGCGTGGCTGCGACGGGATAATTTTTGAGTCCGAATTCGCTGTAATCTTCGGCAAATTTATGAAATTTCGCTTCATCGGTTTTATAAAGCACCAAGCCGTAAAAAAACATTTGCCAATTAGCGGGAAATCCTTTTCGTTTGCGAAACAGACTGCGCCAGAGTTTTACTGCTTCTTCATAAAACTTAGAGGCTTTGACAAAATCCTTTTCCAAAAATGCGATTGTTCCGGCAGCAAATATTTGTCCGAGATTTGCAGGCGTACCGATGATTTTATTGGATTCGCCGATCTCGCCTTTGAGAATCAGTTCATCAATCTTGCAGCCTTTGATAACCGGAAAATCAAATAAATTATGTTCGTTGACAAAATCCCAGAGTTCATCATTTGGTTCGCCTTTTTCGAGAGCTTTAGCAAACAAATGCGGCAAAATATCGGCTTGAAACTTTTGGTCGAATTCGGCGAGAAAATCTTTTTGAAACGGATCTGAAAAAATCTGTAAAAGAATCTCGGCGGCTTGTTTATTCAATTCAAATTCGTTGATTTGGCGAAGAATCTCCGTGGATTTTTCCGTCTGTTTTTGATAAATACTGATCCGGTAATCGCGCAGAATCCTCGATTTTCGCCGCTCCCGATCATACCAACCGCTGTAATCGCGCAGACTGAAATTTGACTGAATTTTACTGACGGTTTCATCAAACCAATCTTCCCGAACGGCTTCGCGTGTGAAAAAATCTTTTAAGGCGGGACTGGCAATCTGAAACCCCGTTCCCCATGATTCCCTCGAATCCGCCAGAAATCCCTTATGAATCAAAGAGTTTCGCAAAAGAGAGATATATTGTGTCGTATAACCTTTGCCTTCGGGCGTTTTCAGTTCAAGCACCTTTAATAATCTGTGAAAATTTTGCGCCGTTATATGCTCCCAAAATATCGAAAGGCTTTGCAGAATCCTCCGCTCATTCGGCGAAATTCTGCTTAGTTTATGTTCAAAATTTGTCATAATTTAAATTCTATTTTGTTAAACCACGAAATTTCACGAAGAAAACACGAAGTTTTTATAAAGAAAATAACCAATGTATAATTTAGAGTCTGTTTTGTTTTACCACAAATTACTTGATTATCCTTAAAATCTTTTCTTTAAAATACTTCGTGTATTCTTCGTGTTTTTTCGCGGATTAAACTTTAACGCATTCGCCGCGTTTGATGAATTGCCCGCTGCCTTTTTCGACCAGGCATTCGCTGTTTTCGGTGAACATATCTTTACCCAATCGGTCGCAACTCAATGACCGGCACGGGAACGAAATTGGTTGATTGGTTAGCTTCGTTCATTTCGCGCTGCATTTCGCTGACGGAGCGTGCGGAAAAATATCGTTCGCCGCATTTTTGGCAAACCCGCGCCGGAACGCGTTCGAAGATGAAATGTTTTCCGCGCAAGTGACGATAGACCGTGACGAGTTTTTCTTCGTCCGGCAAGATTGCATTGCAGTATTCACAAAAATCTTTTTCCATAATTATTACTTAATTTGATACACCGTAATTATACGCAATAAACCCGACGGCAGAAACCGACAAACAATTTCCAACGAACGCGTTTCGTCTTGCGTGTTTCCAAGCACGACAAATCTTATCCCGCGTGGATCATCGGTTAATTCTGAACTGATTTCGCCATGCAAAATTCCATATCTGACATCTGATTCGTCAAGGTCGTCTTCGTCCATTTCTTCCAAAGCATGAATGGTGAATTCATATCGTCCTTCACGAATCGCCCGTCGTATTCGTTTGATTCCCATATTTTAAGCTCAAATCTTCACGCATTCACCGCGTTTGATAAATTG
>CAYUGW010000219.1:0-6994 GCA_964444245.1 uncultured Blastocatellaceae bacterium
TCGAGCCGGTTGATTATGTCCGGCGCGGTCATCAAACTGCCGTTTGAAGCGAGCGGATTCGCGCCCAAAATCAAAAAATGCCGTGTGCGGTCAATATCGGGAATCGGCATCAAAAGCGGATGACCGAACATCGTCCAGGCGGCGAAATGATGCGGCAATTGATCAACCGAAGTCGCCGAAAAACTGTTCCGGGTTTTAAGAGCTTTCAGGATTTCGCCGCTGCTCAGAAGCGTTCCGAAATTGTGAACCGAAGGATTTCCCTGAAAAACCGCGATTGCGTTTCTGCCGTTTTTCGCCTGAATTTCCTTGATTTTTCCGGAAATTTCGTCAAACGCCGCTTCCCACGAAATCTCTTGCCATTCGTTTCCGAAGCGTTTGACCGGAAATTTCAGACGGTTTTTATCTTCGTAGATTTCCTTCAGCGCGAGAGCTTTCGGGCAGATATGTCCGCGTGAAAACGGATCTTTTTTGTCGCCCGTAATCGAGAGAATTTTTCCGTTTTCGTGTTTGATCTCGATTCCGCAGATGGCTTCGCACAGGTTACAGCTTCTGTAATGAACTTCCGACATTTTGTTTTGCCCCGCTAAATTTTTATGTTAAAAGCAATAACACTATACAATGCCGGATGCTAAAATGACCAAAACAACTTATATCTGTTCTAAAAATATTTTATCGTTAAGGCGAGCGGTCTTTGACCGCGATAAACCTAAAAATCCGGACAAATTCGCGGTCAAAGACCGCTCGCCTTAACTGTCATTTTTGTTTTGATAAGACAGCTTTCAAGTTTGAGAGGCAGTTATAAAATATAAAACCTTTTTATAAAGAAACGGTTTGTTCTGCCCAAAATTGAAATTCTCTGTGTTTTAATATCTCCGCGTTTGCCAAAATTTCGCCGCTCGCCACTTTTTGAATATGTTCAAAAACACGCTTGCCGACCTGTTCGATGGTTTCCGTGCCTTCGATGATATTTCCCGCGCTTAGATCAATATCGCGGTTCATTCTTTCAAAAGTCGCGTTGTTTGACGATAATTTTACGACGGGCGCAATCGCGTTGCCGATCGTCGTTCCGCGCCCCGTAGTAAAAACAACAACGGTCGCTCCGGCGGCGATCAAGCCCGGCGTTGATTCCTGATCGTAACCCGGTCCTTGCATCAAATTTATTCCGCGCATTTTGGGCGTTTCGGCGTATTCGATGCAGTCTTCGATGCGCGTCGTTCCGGCTTTGACGATTGCGCCGAGACTTTTGATCGTAATATTCAGAAGTCCGCCTTTGATATTTCCCGCGCTCGGATTTTGATTCAAAACCGCGCCGAATTTCGAGGCGTATTCCTTATACCAATCAACCAGTTCATAAACCTTCCGTCCGGTCGCATAATCTTTTGCGCGATTTGCCAGAATATGTTCCGCGCCGCAAAACTCCGGAACTTCCGTAAGCAGAACAGTTCCGCCCGAACGCACGAGCAGATCGGAACAATTGCCGAGCGCGGGATTTGCCGAAATTCCCGAAAATCCGTCCGAACCACCGCATTTTACGCCTAACACCAATTCGCTCACCGGAAACTTTTCGCGTTTTAACTTATTGACTTCCGGCAGCATTTCCACGACATATTTCAAACCCGTTTCGATGGCTTTTTCCGTGCCGCCCGATTCCTGTATGCCGATCTTATAAAACGGCTTATCAATCGGTTTTTCGCGGTTTGTCAGATATTTTTCAACGTAGGAAAGGTTCGTTTTTTCGCAGCCCAGGTCAATTAAAATCACGCCGCCGACATTCGGATGATCGGCGTAATTGGAAAGCGTACGCATCATCACATCGAGCGTCGAACCGTCCTGACAACCGCAGCCTTTGTTGTGCGGAATGGCGACCACGCCGTCAACATTCGGGAATTTTTCGCGTTTATAATGCAGAAATTCCGCCATCATCGAAATCTGTGTCGCTTCGTGGCTGGCGCACATCGAGGTCGGTACGATCAAGATAAAATTGCGCGTTCCGACGCGTCCGTCGTTGCGCTTGAAACCCAAAAACGAACCGATCTCTTCCTTCGGAAAATAATCCGGCGGCGCGTTTTGAATATTTTCATGAAGTTCGCGCACAATCGGCACATCGTTTGACATATTATCGTGCGTGATCCATTCGCCGGCTTCAATGCCGAGAGAAGTTCCAATCGGCTGACCGTATTGGCGGACAAAATCTCCTGCCGCGATTTCGCGCGACGCAAAACGATGTCCGGGCGGTATTTTGTGTTTTACCGTAACCGTTTTTTGATTCGGAAGAATAACCGTCAAACCTTCTTCCGTTTCATTTTTGACAACCGCGACATTATCGTCAGGATTAACGATTATCGCGTAATCGCTGATTTTTGCAGTTGTAATTTCTGTTGTTAACATAATATTTGCAAGCTTTTTTCTACGACGCGAGAACGTCGGGCAAAATCAACGATCTGACATTTTTATGAAGCCGAATCCAGAGTCCCGGATTTTCGTCTAATTGCCGCGCCAGTTCTTCTTTTTCGTTTGATAAAACGGTTTCAGCGACGCGCTTAAAACTGGCGCGTTTTGCCGGCGCTGTCGAAGCGTCAACGATTGATTGAACAATGCGTTTTGCTCCCAGAATCGCCGCCGGACCTAAGGTTAAAATATGCGTCGCATTCCGGCATTCGGTTTCATCGGCTTCGGACACGGAACTTCCGCCGACTTTGAATTTGCTGATGTGATGTTCCAGAATGCTCGAGGAAATCGGAATAATTCCGGCAATGTCATTAAATCTCGCGCCCGAACCGGGTTTGATATAGCACAGATGCGAAGCGTTTTCGGCTTCCGCGCCGTGTCCGAGAAAGAAAATATCGATTCCGCCAAGAGATTCGAGTTTTTCGAGATATTTTATCAAATCACCTTCGATGTCTTCGGTTTCGGTATTCATCGGCGTAAAACTTTTAATTTTTGCGAAAAACTCGTCGCCCAAAAGACGTTCGAAATCGCGGACGAAACTAAGCGAATTGTTCATCGCCATCGGCGCGAGCGCGTCCTGTGTGAAAACGTGAAGCCGACCAAGCAGTTCGTCAATTTCATCCGTCTGCGATTTTTCGCGGATGATCTTATACATACTTTGCGCGCCGCGTCCGCCGAGCAGAATTATGACAATATCGCCGGATTTTTCCCGGGCGTAAGCCGCCAGTTCGTCAAACATCGCCTGCCCGACCGCATTTTCGGTTTCTAAAATTTCGTATTTAAATTCTTCAAAACCGGTTGGCAAGCTTAGATTTTCGCTGCTCAATTCAAGCCAGATATTGCCTCCGGCAGCACGGCGGTTAATAATTCTTTTTTCGGAAGTTTTCACGACTAAAGACCTCTTTGTTAAAAATTTTGAACTAATTGGTTAGACCAATTAAATTAAACTATACTTCTTAGTAATTTGTCAAAAAGATTTGCAGAGTAAACCGAATATTCGCCAATTATTATTAAAACCGTAACTTAAAACGATTAAAATATACTTGACAATTCAAGTTACGGTGTTACACAATACAGAAGTTTTAGGAAAAATGGTATGACCTTTCACCTAAAAAGTGTCTTAAACCAAAATAAACATTATGGGATATTCTAAATTTGATCTGGGCGGAAAGGTTGCCGTCGTTATCGGTGGAACTTCGGGCATCGGACGCGCCATCGCGCACGGTTTAGCGGAAGCGGGCGCGGATGTTGTCGCCACTTCAAGACGCGAAGAACAGGTTGAATCAGCCTGCAAAGAAATTGAAGAGCGCGGAAAGCGAACTCTGCGAATTTGTTCGGACGTTTCCGACCGCGATTCGCTGCAAAATCTTCTCGATGAATGTCTGAAAACGTTCGGCAAGGTTGATATTCTGGTCAATTCCGCCGGTCGCACGAAACGCGCCCCGACGCTCGATTTCGATGAAGAAGATTGGAGCGCGATTTTAGAAACGAATCTGACCGGAACTCTGCGCGCCTGCCAGGTTTTCGGGCGGCAGATGCTCGCGCAGAAATACGGGCGGATTATCAATATCGCCTCGCTTTCGACATTTGTTTCGCTTTTTGAAGTCGCTGCATATTCGGCATCGAAAGCGGCGGTCGCGAGCTTGACAAAATCTCTGGCAATCGAATGGGCAAAACACGGCGTTTGTGTCAATGCGATCGCGCCCGGCGTTTTCAAAACCGATCTTAACCGCGAACTGCTCGAATCAACCGAACGCGGACGTGAATTTCAAATGCGAACGCCGATGGGCAGATTCGGACAAACGGAAGAACTCGCCGGAGCGGCGGTTTTTCTTGCGTCGGACGCGGCAAGTTACGTTACGGGCGAAGTTCTGGTCGTGGACGGCGGCTTTCTGGCAAGCGGTGTAAATCAGTAGAAGATTTTTCAACGCAAAGGCGCGAAGGCGCTGGTAACGCAAAGATTAATACAGATTAAGTTTGTTTATTTTGTTAAGTTAAATCGTAATTTAATCTTATATTTATGTTTCCAAAAAACAGATATTAAAAACTTAGCGTCTTTGCGTCTTTGCGCCTTTGCGTTAAATAAAATTTGTGAAAAGCGAAATTGATATAAAAACCGAACGCATAAAACAGATGCTTTCCGCTGAAAATCTCGGCGGAGTTTTGCTCAACGCGCAGCATAATTTCGCGTGGGCAACGGGCGGAAAATCAAACGGAATAAATCTGAGCATCGAAAACGGCGCGTGTTTTTTGTTCATTCGCAAAGACGGCAAAAAATTTGTTCTCTCAAACAACATAGAAAGCCGAAGAATTTTGACGGAAGAAGTTTCGAGCGAAGATTTTGAACCGATTGAATTCACTTGGCAGGACGAAAAATCAAGCGGCGAATTTATATTCGAGCAGGCGAAAACGCTTGTCGAACCGGGCGAGAAAATCGCTTCCGATCTTATTTTGCACAGGGAAATCCGACCGGTTGAAAATCTTATTTCGCTCTGCCGCTATGAATTGACCGAAGCGGAAATCGGGCGTTTTCGCCAACTCGGCAAAGACGCAGGACGCGCAGTCGGAAACACGATAAAAGCTATCAATCCGGGGATGAACGAAACGGAAATCGCGCGAAAAATGCGCGATGAACTGACTGAATTCGGTATTGATTCGGTTGTAACTTTAGCAGCCGCCGATGAGAGAATCGGACAATTTCGTCATCCGATTCCGAAAGGGAATTCCTGGAAAAAAACTCTTCTAATCGTAACTTGCGCCAAACGCGCGGGCTTGATCGCGAGTCTTTCCCGAATTGTCTGCATCGGCGATATTCCCGACGAATTGAAAAGAAAAACCGAATCCGCCGCTTACGTTTTTGCCAAACTTTTATCCGCAACAAAACAAGGCAAAACCGGCGCACAGCTTTATGAAATCGCCGCTCGCGCATACGCGGAAAAAGGTTTCGCGGGCGAAATAAATCTTCATCATCAAGGCGGCGCGGCAGGTTACAAAACGCGCGATTGGGTAATTCATCCGAAATCCGTTGAAACCGTTTTCCCGAATCAGGCTTTTGCCTTTAATCCTTCGATCACCGGAACAAAGACGGAAGAAACCGCACTTTTGACGGGCGATGAGATCGAAACTATCACGACAACGCCGGATTTTCCGCAAATTTCTGTCGAGATAGGCGGAAAAGAATTTTTCTCTCCCGACATTTTAAGATTGTAAAAGCGAATTTTTCAAAATTTATACCGAAAACGAGGTCTTAATCAATGAGCGAAACAAACAAAAATACTGAAAATGCCGCGCCGGACGGAACGGGTTCGAGCGCATTTGAATCGGCGGTAACAGCGGCGGTTGATGATCGGATTCCAACCAAAGTCGGCAGAAAACGCTGGGTGATCTGCGCTCTTTTGTTTTTTGCGGCGACGATAAATTATGTTGATCGGCAGGTTATCGGCATTTTGAAACCGACTCTCGAACAGGAATTCGGCTGGTCGGAAACCGATTACAGTTGGATCGTTTTTTCGTTTCAGGCGGCTTATGCCCTCGGGCTGTTGGGCGTTGGCAGATTGATGGACAGATTCGGCACGAAGAAGGGTTTTTCGTGGTCAATCATTGTCTGGTCTCTGGCGGGAATGGCGCACGCCTGGGCAGTCGGCATCGGGCTTGTCACGCTCGGGATTTTCGCCTTTTTCGGCATCGAAGCGGCGACAATCGGACTTTCGGTTTCGGTCATCGGTTTTATGGTTGCGCGGTTTGTTCTCGGACTCGGCGAAGCGGGAAATTTTCCGGCTTCGATCAAGACGGTCGCCGAATGGTTTCCGAAAAAAGAACGCGCTTTTGCCACCGGGATTTTCAATTCGGGAACAAATGTCGGCGCGCTTGCCACGCCTTTGCTCGTTCCGCTAATCGTCATTTATTGGGGCTGGTATGAAGCCTTTATTATTACCGGCGCGCTCGGTTTTATCTGGCTCGCTTTCTGGCTCGTCATTTACCGCAAACCGGAAGAAGACCCGAAATTATCAAAGGCGGAATTGGCTTATATTCAGTCAGATCCGCCCGAACCGACCGCCCGAATTCCGTGGGCGCGGCTTTTTCCGCATCGCCAAACGTGGGCGTTTGCCATCGGCAAATTTATGACCGATCCGATCTGGTGGGTTTATCTGTTCTGGCTGCCGAGTTTCTTAAACCAACAGCACGGACTCGATATAAAAACATTCGGCATTCCGCTGGCAATCATCTACATCATCGCCGATGTCGGCTCGATCGGCGGCGGCTGGATTTCGGGCGCACTGATAAAGCGCGGCTGGACGGTCAATGCCGGACGTAAAATGGCAATGCTGATTTGCGCTCTGGCGGTCGTACCGATCATTTTTGCGGCGACGACTACAAATCTCTGGGTTGCCGTTGTTTTGATCGGCATCGCAGCGGCGGCGCATCAGGGCTGGTCGGCGAATCTTTTCACGCTGACATCGGATATGTTTCCGAAACAAGCGGTCGGTTCAGTCGTCGGGATCGGCGGAATGGCGGGCGCAATCGGCGGAATGTTTATCGCCAAATT
>CAYUGW010000220.1:0-6968 GCA_964444245.1 uncultured Blastocatellaceae bacterium
GTCGGAACGCTAACATTTGAGCCGCAAAAGGGAAATCCGAAACCGAGACTTTTTCGTCTTCCGGAAGACAAAGCGTTGATAAATCGGCTCGGTTTTAATAATGAAGGAACAGCGAAAGTTGTCGAAAGATTAAAGAAAATCGAGCCGAACTGCGTTTTGGGCGTGAACATCGGGAAAAATAAAGACGTTGCGAATGAAGATGCAATTGAAAATTATCTGGCAAGTTTTGATTTGGCATTTGAGGTTGCCGATTATATTGCGGTCAATGTTTCGTCGCCGAATACGCCGAATCTGCGCGAGCTGCAAAAGGCTTCGGAACTGGAAAATCTGCTTTCCGCTTTGCAGAACAGGAATATCGAATTATCAAAATCAAGCGTTCGGAGTCCCGCCTTTAGGCGGCAAAATAAGGAAAAACCGCCTAAAGGCGGGACTCCAAGCAAGCCTTTATTAGTGAAAATCGCGCCGGATTTATCCAACGGAGAAATCGAGGAAATTGTTGATATTTGTTTGAAATTAAAACTTTCGGGAATAATTGCGACCAATACGACTATCAGTAGAGAGAATCTTTTGACCGAAAAATCGAGAGTTGAAGAAATCGGCAGCGGCGGTTTGAGCGGAAAACCGGTTGAAAAAAGAGCGAATAAAGTGATTTCAAAAATCTACGAATATTCCGGCGGACGCTTGCCGATAATCGGTGTCGGCGGGATTTTTACGGCGGAAGACGCGTTTGAGAAAATCGCATTGGGCGCGTGTCTGGTTCAGGCTTATACGGGTTTTATTTATCAGGGATTTTCATTTGCCGGAGATATTAATTCCGGCTTGGCAAAAATTCTGCGCGAAAAAGGTTTTGAAAATTTGAATGAAGCAATCGGTTGCAAACACAAACTTTAAACTTTGAACTTATTTTCGGTTTGACACGCTAAATGCAAAGGTTATAATAAACTCTTTTGCGCTCACTGCGCTGTTTGAAACGATCAGTTTATTTGCAGAAAAGATGAGAGTTGATTTAACCAAACTTGAAAAATCTCGAATTTCCTTCGATTTTGTTTTGAAACCTACGGAAATTAATCTCAAGGGCGAAGAGATAAATTTAATTGACGAGATAAAAGTTCAGGGAAATTTGACAAAAGGTATTGCGCAGACCGACGTTGAAGGAGAAATTTCGACCGTGTTTGAAATCGAATGCAGCCGCTGCTTAAAAAAGGTTGAAAATTCTCTGGAATTTCCGTTCACCGCGGCTTTTGTTACGCCGGAGCATTATACCGAGCAGATTGAAAAAGAACTCGATTTGGGTGAGTTGGATGTTTCAATAATTGAAACGGAAGAAATTGATTTGAAGGAACTTGTCCGTGAGCAGATTTTATTAAATGTTCCGGTGCAGGTTTTTTGCCGCGAAGATTGTAAAGGTTTGTGCCGGATATGCGGTGCGGACAAAAATTTGATAGATTGTAAATGTGAAGAAAAAGAGTTTGACCCGCGCTGGTCGGCTCTGAAAAATTTTAAGAAGTAATATTTAATATAAAAAGAGGTTATTATGCCAAATCCGAAAAGAAGACATTCAAAATCACGCACGCGCCAACGCCGCGCTCACGATGCTTTGGAAGTTCCGCAGTTTTATCTGGACAAGGAATCGGGCGAGCCGAAAAAGCCGCACCGCATTGATCCGAAAACGGGAATGTATAAAGGTCGCCAAATTATTGACGTAAAAGAAGAATAGCCTGGTTTTTGATTAACAGTTTGCGGTTAGAAACCAAAATCCAAAATCCGAAATCTAAAATCCAAAATGGCAAATAACGCAGGAATCATCAGTACGGGACACAGTTATCCGAAAGGTCTTCTAACCAATGCCGACCTGGAAAAACTCGTGGAAACTTCGGATGAATGGATAACTACGCGCACCGGAATCAAACAGCGTCATAAAGCCGCTGATAACGAATATACTTCGCAATTCGGCACGAAAGCCGCTTTGCAGGCACTCGAACGCGCCGGTTTGAAAGCCGAAGATATAGATATTATAGTCTGCGCGACGACCACGCCCGATCAGATTATGCCTTCGACCGGCGCACTGATTCAGGCGCAGATCGGCGCGGTTAATGCTGCCGGAATGGACGTTTTCGCGGCTTGTTCGGGGTTTTTGTATGGAATAACGATGGTCGAATCAATGATTCGTACCGGACAAATCCGCTACGCGCTGGTGATCGGTGCGGAGGTTTTGACGAAATACGTTGATTATACCGACCGCGGAACGTGCGTCATCTTCGGCGACGGCGCGGGCGCGGCGGTTCTCGGTCCGGTGGCGGAAGGAAAAGGTATCTTAGCGACAAAGATCAAATCCGACGGGCGTTATGAAGAGCAATTATACGCGCCCGGCGGCGGCACGAAACTCGGTACGACGCACGCAACGATTGATAACGGCGAGCATTTTTTCAAAATGAAGGGCAACGAACTTTTCAAAGTCGCCGTGCGTTCGATGGCGGATATTTCCGCCGAAATGCTGGAAAAAGCAGGCTTTACGGTTGAAGATGTTGACCTTGTCATTCCACATCAGGCAAATCAGCGGATTACGGACGCGGTCGCTTCGCGTTTGAAAGTTCCGGAAGAAAAAGTTTATTCGAATATCGCCTATCACGGAAACACTTCGTCGGCTTCGATTCCGATTGCGATGGACGAATGTATCCAATCGGGTAAAATCAAAGAAGGCGATCTGGTTTTATTGACCGCTTTCGGCGGCGGCGTAACGTGGGGCGGAACGGTTATTCGATTTTAGATTTTGGATTTTTGATGAATACGGGAAATTTAGACAGCATAAAGATTGATTTGATTGTTCATATTACAAAATTGAACGACGAAGATTCGGCGCGTCAAATCAAAGATTTTGTTGAAGATTTAGAAAAAAGACCGACCGAAAAGCAATTGGAAATGCTCAAAAAAATGGCAAAGCCGATGCGTGAAAAACTTGATATTGAAGAATTGATACAGGAGCAAAACTGGAAGCCTTCAAGTAATGAAGAAATCGAAGAAATTATTAAGGATTTCAATTGGGAAATATCGCTTGAAGACTTTATCAAAGAATTGAAAGCTATTTAAGACAATGTTGTTTCTATTTGATACGAATATTCTCATGATTTACGTGCGTGAATTGGATGCAATTTACAACATAAAGAGAAAATTCAATCCGTTTAATGCGTCGAATCGAATCGCGATTTCTGTTGTAACCTTGGGCGAAATAAAAGCCATTGCATTGAAAAATAAGTGGGGAAATCAGAAAAATGAGAAACTCAAAAATCTGCTTTCTAAATTTGTGGTAATTGATTTAAATTTCACAAATGTTATTAATCGTTATGCCGAAATTGACGCTTTCAGTCAAGGAAGATTAGAAAATAAAAAATCGAATTTTTCGGCACGAAATATGGGCAAAAACGATATTTGGATTGCGGCGACGGCTTCGGTTTTGGATGCAACGCTTTTAACCACGGATTATGATTTTGATCATTTGAATAATGAGTTTTTGACGGTTGCTAAAATTGATTTGAAATAAGTTTATTTGATGAGTAAATTAGCTTACATTTTTCCGGGGCAAGGTTCGCAGAGCGTCGGAATGGGAAGGGATTTATACGAAAATTTCCATGCGGCACGAGAAGTTTTTGAAGAAGCGAATGACGCACTGGGTTTTTCGATTTCCAAAATGTGTTTTTCGGGAACTGCCGAAGAACTTGCTTTGACAGCGAATACGCAGCCCGCGATTCTGACGACTTCGGTTGCGGCGTTTCGTGTGATGGAAACGGAAGGTTTTCCGCTTCCGGATTTTGTTGCCGGACACAGTTTGGGCGAATATTCCGCGCTTGTCGCGGCAGGTTCTTTGAGTTTGGCGGACGCGGTGAAAACCGTCAGAAAACGCGGAACTTATATGCAGGAAGCCGTTCCGGTCGGAGTCGGCGCGATGGCGGCGATTCTGGCTTTGCCGATCGAAACGATCGAAGTCGGTTGCGAAGAAGCGGCGGAAGGCGAGATTTGTTCTCCGGCAAATATCAATTCGCCTTCGCAAGTGGTGATTGCCGGAAATACGGATGCGATTGACCGCGCGTGCGAAATCTTAAAGGAACGCGGCGCGAAACGGGCGATAAAACTGAATGTTTCCGCACCGTTTCATTGCGATCTGATGTTGCCGGCGCAGGAAAAACTCGAGAAAGATTTACGGGAAATCAGCTTTCTTGATTTAAAGTTTCCGATAATTGAAAATGTTACCGCCGAAGCGAATACGAAAGGCGCAAGAGTGAGCAATGCCTTGACTCTTCAGGTTTCTTCGCCCGTTCGCTGGTCTGATTCGGTTTTGAATTTATTAAACGAAGGCGTTGAAACATTTGTCGAAGTCGGCGCAGGCAAAGTTTTATCAGGTTTGGTTCGGCAAATTAACCGCGACGTACGCTGTTTGAATGTCGAAAATAAAGAGAGTTTGCAAAATACTTTAGAAAATTTATAAATATAGAGCAGGAGAAAAAAATGTCAGAAATTCAAGAAAAAATTAAACAAATTGTTGTTGATGAGTTAGGTGTAGATGAAGCGGAAGTTACGGAAAACGCCCGTTTTATCGAAGATTTAGGCGCGGATTCGCTCGATCTGGTTGAACTCGTGATGCGTTTTGAAGAGGAATTCGATATCGAAATTCCCGATGAAGACGCGGAAAAAATTCAAGCCGTGCGCGATGCTTACGCTTACGTTGAAGAACATCAGAATAGCTAAAAAACGTCATTTGTACTTCGTCCTTTGTCCTTTGAAAAACTCGAAAAGAGGAGAAATCTTTAATATTTCGGGCAAACAAAGGACAAAGGACAAATGACTAAGGACTAATAATTATATGAAACGTCGTGTAGTTGTAACCGGATTCGGATTGGTCACGCCGTGCGGAAATAATGTCGAAGATACGTGGTCGGCATTGATGCGCGGGGAAAGCGGGGCTGATGAAATCAAGAAATTCGACACGGAAAATTTTCCCGTAAAGTTTGCCTGCGAGGTCAAAGATTTTGATCCGATGAACTTTATGGACAAAAAGGAAGCGCGTCGGATGGGTGCGTTCACGCATTTTGCCATCGCCGCTTCCGATGAAGCGATGAAGCACAGCGGACTCGTGATTGATGATTCAAACGCCGAAATGGTCGGAACTTATATCAGTTCGGGCATCGGCGATTTCTGGGCAATCGAGCGTGAACACGATAAATTGCTGGCGCACGGTCCGGGCAGAGTTTCGCCGTTTTTTATTGTTTCGGCAATCGTTAATTTAGCTTCGGGCAATGTCTCGATCAGGCACGGCGCAAAAGGACCGAATTCGGCGACCGCCACTGCTTGTTCAGCCGGAGCGCACGCCATCGGTGACAGTTTTCGTCTGATCGAGCGCGGCGATGCCGATGCGATGATCTGCGGCGGCGCGGAAAGCGCGATCACGCCGATGTCGGTTGCCGGTTTTGCTTCGATGCGTGCGCTTTCAACCCGGAATGATGAACCGATGCGAGCGTCGCGCCCGTTCGATCTGGAACGCGACGGTTTTGTAATCGGCGAAGGCGCGGGAATTTTAATTTTGGAAGAACTCGAATTTGCCAAGGCGCGTGGCGCGAAAATCTATGCGGAAATCGTCGGTTACGGAATGAGCGGCGACGCTTTTCACGTTTCCGCACCGGACGAAACCGCTTCGGGCGCGATTCGCGTGATGAACAGAGCGATCAAAGATGCCGGAATTACGGCTGATAAAATCGGTTATTTGAACGCGCACGGAACTTCCACGCCTTATAACGATAAATTTGAAACTCTGGCGATCAAACAGGTTTTCGGCGAAAGCGTCAATGATTTAGCGGTTAGTTCGACCAAGTCGATGACCGGACACGCGCTCGGCGCGGCGGGCGGAATCGAAGCCGTTTTTTCGATTCTGGCGATCAATGAAAACACACTTCCGCCGACGATCAATTACGAAAATCCCGATCCCGACTGCGATCTGGATTATGTTCCGAATGAACCCAGACAAAAAGAAGTAGATTATGTTCTCACAAATAGTTTCGGATTCGGCGGAACGAATGCGTGTTTAATATTCAAGCGTTATACGGAATAATTAAAAACTATGAAAATTATTGTTTTAATGAAACAAGTTGCCAATAAAGACGCGGTTTTGCGGATCGGCAAAGATGAAAAATGGATTGACGAATCGGATGTTGCACGCCAGACTAATGAATCGGACGGTTACGGCTTAGAAGAAGCCCTGCGGCTGAAAGAAGCGAAGGGCGAAGGCGAAGTAATTGTCTGCACGCTCGGCGGTCAGAGCGCGAAAACCGTCATCAAAGATGCGCTCGCACGCGGCGCAGACCGGGCGATTCACGTAATGGTCGAGGAAAGCGAAAATTTATCGCCGTATCAGATTGCCAGATCAATCGCCGATGCCATTCGCGAAGAAAACGCCGATCTGGTTTTCACTGGTTTGCAGTCCGATGATGCGAGCTACGGGCAAACGGGTGTGATCTTAGCCGAACTTCTCGGAATCCCGAACGCGACGATCGTCATCGAAGTTGACCGCGAAACCTTAAATGAGTCATCCTTACGCGTCAAACGCGAACTCGAAAGCGGTTGGTATCAATGGTTTACTTATCAATTACCCGCGCTTTTGACGATTCAATCGGGAATTTCGCAGATTCGCTATGCCAGCCTAAAAGGAATTATGGCGGCGAAAAGGAAGGAAATTAAAGAAACTGCGCCGACGGTTGAAAGTTTCGCTTCGGCGCAAAGAATCGAAAAAGTTTATCTGCCGCTCAAAACCAAGCAAACCCAGATGCTCGGTGGCGGCGATGCCAAAGCCGGTGCGGTCGAATTGGTCGAAAAACTAAAGACGGAAGTCAGAGTTATTTAATTTGATGATAACTTGAGCAAAAGCTTTAGTAAATGAAATTAAATAACATGCTCCACTTAATAAATTTAATTCCTAGTCGGTG
>CAYUGW010000221.1:0-6947 GCA_964444245.1 uncultured Blastocatellaceae bacterium
CGAATCATTTTTTTAGCAATTTCGGCTGAAAGAATTTCGCCGACTTCGACCTTTTTTCGTCCGGCGGGCAATTGTTTATAAGTCTTAAAGAAAAATTCCAAACGCTCGCGTTCAATGGCGGGCAAATCTTCGATTTTTTTTATTTCTGCATAAGTCGGATCAACATCGGTTGCGGGAACGGCGATGACTTTATCATCCTGTTCGCCGCCGTCAATCATTTTTAAAACGCCGATCGGTCTGACAAGAATCAACGCGCCGGATTGAATGGGAACGCGCGTATAAACAAGCACATCGAGATTGTCGCCGTCGCCTGCCAGCGTTTGGCTGATTACGCCGTAATTTGCCGGATAAAACATCGGAACGGATTGAAAACGGTCAACGATTACGTGACCGCTCGTTTTATCGAGTTCGTATTTGATAAAACTTCCCGCCGGAATCTCGATCGCCGCCATCACTTCTTGCGGACATTTCGCGCTTTGCGGAAAATCGAACGGATGAATCCACTGTTGAGCGAAAACCGGAACGGCGGAAGTGAAAAATACCAAAATAAAAAATGTTATGAGAGTTGAAATTTTAGATTTAATTATCTTTTTCATATTTATTTAACCATCCAGCTTCGCTTTTACACAGATAAACACGGATTTTTTTGATTAACTATCACATATAATCCGTGTTTATCTGTTTTTCCGTTTTTTACAATTTTCCAGTTTAGAAAACGAAACGAACGCCCAATTGCAATTGGCGCGGTCCGCCGAAACGGGCGGTTGACGGCGCAAACAACGGAATTCCGGCATCGGGATCGGACGGCGAGCCGTCGGCAAGCGGTTCGCCGAAAACGCTGATCGCGTCATTGCCGAAGTTTCTATTCGAACTGCGCGTTACGTTAAAGACTTCCGCCGACAGGTCGAGCCGCATTCTTTCGCCGAATCTGAAACCTTTTAAAAGGCGCAGATCGAGATTGAAAAATTTCGGCTGACGGAATGAATTGCGGTCAACCACGCGACCGTTGACGATGGCGCGGTCGTTATCATCATTGTCGTCGTTTTGAATATCCGAGCCGATAACCGCCGTGTACGGAAATCCCGAACGCGTGATCAGAACACCTGAAAGCGTAAATCCGTAACCGAGATCAACCAGACCGCTGACGTTGAAATTGTTACGCACGTCCTGTTTTGAATAACCGCGGTCCATTGACAGATCAAACGGATTAAGCGCGGGTTCTTGCGAGAAATTGCGCTCGTTCGAATCGTCGTCCACGTTTCGCGCCAGAGTGTAATTGACCTGCATTTGAAAACGGTCGGCAAAGCGGCGCGTCAGTGTCAGCGTCATTCCGTCGTAGGTCGAATGCGAGGTTGATTCGTTGATCGAAAGAACTCCGATGTCGGGAAACGGGCGTTCGTCCGGGAAAACCGGAACGCCTTCGTCGGTGATCGTCGGCGGAAAAAGATTGCGGTTCAAACGTCTTTGCAGATTCCAGGTCGAATTGCGAATATAACCGACGGAAAAAACAAAATCTTTATTTATACGCTGTTCGAGCGTCGCCGAAACCTGGAATGAACGCGGATTTTGGAAATCTTTGTCAAAACCGAAAATGCGCGGTTCGACAATAAATTGCTCGAATTCCGGCGGAATCGAGGTTAAAACATTCGGAAAGGTGAAAATCGCATCAGGTCCGCGCAAGCGGCAGCCCGGACGATTCGGATCAGCCGAATTGCGGCAGCCGCCCGGCTCGGCGATTTCGAGTGCCTGCGTCGTCAAACCGTTGTTGGTGAAAACTCTCTGGAAAAGATTCGCCGGCGTGCGAGCCGTGTAAAGACCGCTCGAAACACGAATTACGGTGTTACCTTTGCCGCTGAAATCATACGCAAATCCCAAACGCGGCTGAAACATCTTCAAATCGTTCGGAATGCGGGCGGTTTCCGGTATTCCAGGAAAAGGATCGGTCGGCTGCGGATTGATCTGCGCTTCCCAACGAAGTCCGGCGTTAATTGTAAATTCGTCCGAAATTTTGATGCGGTCTTGAAAAAACAGCGCAAATTCCTTCTGCGTTCCGCGAAACAGCGATAATTCCTGATTGTTTACGGCAAGTGTCTGACGAAAACGGCGCGGTCGTCCGGCGATATAATTTTCGAGTCCCGTAACCGGAACGCCGCCGAGTACACGGTTTTCAAAATCCCAGCGACCTTGAATATTCGATTCGCGGCGTTGGCGGACGCGGTTGATATTCGTATCGAAACCGAAACGAAGCTGATGCGATCCGGCGGTTACGCTCAGATTGTTTTTAAATTGAAAGCGCGTCGTATCGAACTGGCGCGGTCGCCCCGCATCGCCGCCGATGTCGCCGAAACTGTCTATATTGATGCGCGGTAAGTTTGAATTCGGTTCTTCAAGGCGATTGTCCGTAGCGACCTGACCGCGGATCTCGTTGATAATGTTCGGACTGAAAACCGTTACGAGCGCACCCTTCAAACCGTTGCTCGAACCCTCACGCGTATAATTTCCATTTTCGGAATTTGTCTGGCGCGGCGAATCAAAATCAAAATTCTCGCCGCGCATCCGTGTATAAGTATATTGAAAATTAAGCGTGTTGTTTTGATTTAAGATAAAATCCGTGCGTCCAAAAACAGCGGTCGGATTATTCGTTCCGCGTTTTTCGCCTTCGAGTGCGGCAAGTTCCGCCGGAATCGGAACTCCGGGAACGTCCTGAAATTCAACGACAAACGGCACACGCAAAATGTTTTGTTCCATACTTATAAAGAAAAATGCGCGGTCGCGGGCGATCGGACCGCCGATTGAACCGCCGAATTGATTCTGCGCGTTGTCCAATTTACGGTCAAAGGCATTTGCCGAAGTCAGATGGCGATTGCGGTTAAAATAAAACGCTTCGCCGCGAATATCGTTTGTTCCCGATTTCGTTACGACATTGACAAATCCGGCGTTCGTTCTGCCGACTTCGGCATTTGCGCCGGAACGCACGACCTGAAATTCACGAACGGCGGATTGCGGAAAAAAGAAAACCGATTCGTTTCCGCCGCGCTGATTGCCCTGCAGAGCATCATTAAAATCCGTGCCGTCAACCGAAATATTGGAATTGATCGAACGCTGTCCGGCGACGACCAGACCGCTTCTGTCGGCTTCCTGCACGACTGCCGGGGTCAAGGAAACAAATTCCGTAAAATTGCGTCCGCGAACGGGCAAATCCGAAACCAGTCTTTGCGTAATTACCGAACCGGTTGCCGAAGCTTGCGAATCGAGAACTTCCGAATCCGCCGTGACATTTACTTCCGCCGTCAATGTTTCCGGCTGCAAAATAAGATTAAGCGGTGTCGTTTCACCGACTTGCAACGTAATGTTTTCCTGTGTGTTGGCAGTAAAACCGGAAGCAGTTACCGAAACCGTATAAATTCCGACGGGCAAAACACGCGCTGAAAAACGCCCGTTTCCGTCGGTTGTCGCGTTTCGTTCGAGTCCGGTTTCCGTGTTGCGAACCTTCACGCTCGCACCCGGCACGATTGCGCCGTTTGAATCGGTAATCGTGCCTTCGATTGAAGCACTTCCCGTTTCGGATTGAGCGAATGCGGCAGAAATAAAAATAATGCAAACCAGCAAACTTCCGATGCTTAGTTTGAAAATATCGAATAAACTATTTCGTTTTTGATTAATTGATCTCATTTAAATACAAATGTCTCCCGTAGATTTAAACTTTTGCTAGAAGCTATCTCAAAAATACTAACCCGTCAGTTTAGTGAGCCGCTCTCAAGACCGCGTTTCCCTTATAAAATACTGGTGAAACGCGGTCAAAGACCGCTTGCTTAACCATATATTTTATTTTTGAGATAGCTTCTAAAATTATTTGATTGAATAAAGACTGTTTATGATCGTGCATAGAAATAAATTTTTATGCTGAAAATAAAAGGTAATTGTGAAGCACAAAAGTTACGGAAGATTTAAATAGGTGTGAACAGTTTGTTAATTATTCGGGTTTTGTTTTATAAAAAGCTGTAATTCCGGCAAATTGCTGTTTAATTCGTGTTACAAATTTCAGAATTTTAAAAAATGCCGGGAGCGCAGGGATGCCTGTCTGCATGAGTCCGCAAGGACGAAAAAGCGTTTGCATAGAAAATAAGTTTATTGCAATCAAAGGCTTTTTCGCGCTCACGCGCTCATGCAGACAAGGCTGTCTGCGCTCCCGGCTAAAATCAAATTCAATTTTTCCCGACGGCTTTTTTCGCATCTTTCGGTGCAAATGTTTGATCGTCAATCGGCGTATTATGTTTTACATCTTTAACATACGTAACGATTTGTCCCATTCCCGGATTTTCCTGAACAATCTTAAACGGAATCAATACGCCGTTAATTTCCCTGTAATCGGAATAAGTTTCGGCAATCGGGATTTTCTGCGAAGATGTGCTGGAACTGACTATTGTTGTTCGCATCAGCGTCAAAAATGTTTTGGTCGAAATATGAAATGTAATTTTGCTCGCTTTTTCGGGTTCGATAACGAGAATATAAACTTCTTCATCGCCGACCTTTTCCATTCCGGTGATCTCGGCTTTTTTGATTTTTTCCTTCCAATTTACGAACCAGTAAAAATCATTATTAAATTTTGCGTCTTCGAGGCGTTGTCCGGTCAATGTATCGTCGGGCATAAAAGAGAGAACACTTCCGCCGCTCGTGCCGTTAAAATAATCGTCAATCGTCGCGATTTCCTTGCCCAAAGCCATAACTTTCAGACTCGATGCAGATAAATTCGGGGCTTTGGCATAGCTTTTCCCGATGCCTTTTACGCCTTGATGAATGAAATCTATTTCGATGCTCATTTCGCGGGAATTAATTTTTTTCAAATTTTCCGCGCCGCCCAAAGCCGCGATTGCTTTTTCCATCAATTCGTCCACCGTAATTTTCGGTTTTTCAACTTTTATTTTCTTAAATGTAAAAATACCGCCCGGCTCATTAGATATAAATGCGACAACATTTCCATCAGTATCTCTTTTAATTTCAACTTTCTTCAAAACATCCGGAATTGTCGGCGAAAAATAAACATCTTTTTCTTTTTCCTGTAATTCATGCTGTGGTTGATTTGGAACTTGCAAATAAATTTTTCCATCCCTTTTGGAAATTTCGACATTATATGCAGGCGGCTGGTCGAGTTTGTAGGTACCGAAAATTTCTTTCGGATTTTCTTCAATTTCACCTTTACCAACAAAATTAAATGGAAATTCGCCTTCCGGCTGACTTACAATTATGCCTTCGAGTTTGTTTTCCGCACCGCGCCGCACCTTTATGCTGTAAGTATCGGGCAAACTCGGCGAACTGAAAACATTTTTTTCCTTTTCGACAAGCGGATACGGCGGCTGATTGCCGACAACTAAAGAAACTTTGCCGCTGACTTCTTTTATCTCGATAAACGAACCTTTGTTTTCTTGTGATTCATATTTTCCGATCAACTCTTTCGCCGATTCCGAAGATTCTGTTTCTTTTTTCGCGTCGGCACTGATTTTCGTTAGAGTAGCATTTCCCTGCGGCTGTTCGAGGAAAGCGGAATCGTCTTTAAATGTAATAAAAAATCCTTCGGGCGCGTTTGTTAATTTGTATTTTCTGCCTTCGACTTTTTCCAGAATATAAGTCGGTTGATTCGGAACTATTGCGACAAGTTTGCCGTCTTCGATTTTTACCTCGATATCAAATCCGGCTTGCGGAAAATTATATTTGCCGACTTCTTTTTTCGCTTCGCCGGAAACCGCCGGATTCGGGCTTTCGTCCTTAAGCTCGCCGAGCATATTTTCCCAGACAATCGCCATTAATTCATTGCCGAGGCTCGAAGCCGAAACATTTGTCAGCATTACAAAACCGATGTTTTCTTCTGGAATTAATGCAACCATCGAATTAAATCCGTCAATATTTCCGCCATGTTGGATGAGCTTTTTGCCTTTCCAATTCTGCAAAAACCATCCCAAACCGTAGGAAGAATTTCCGCCAATTTTCTGCTGCGGTTTGATCCATTCTTCAAAACTCTTTTCGGAAACAAACCGTTTTCCATTGATTTCGCCTTTGTTTAAGATAAATTTCAGCCATTTTGCCATATCGTTCGAACTGGAATTTATCGAACCGGCGGGCGCAACTTCAGCGATTTCGCGGGTCGGCAGATTGCGCGTCAATTTTGTGTCGAAATTGTAATCATAGCCGTAGGAATAATCTTTTGCCTTTTGCATTTCCACTACCGAAACCGAACTGTTGAGCATTCCCAAAGGCTTCAAAATGTCCTGCGCGACAAACGCTTCCCAGGTTTTTCCCTGAACTTTGGCAACCGCTTCGCCCGCCGCCGTGTACATCATATTTTGATACTGGAATTTTTCGCGCAATTTCGCCGTCGGGCGCGCTTCGCCTACCACGCGAATCAATTCTTCGCGGGTCAATTTTCCGGTAATCATCGCCAGATCGGTGCGGTTTAAGCCGGAAGAATGCGCGAGAAGATCCCGAACTGTGATGTTTTTGTCAATTTCCGGGTCGTTTATCTTAAAGTACGAAAGATATTTTTTCGGCGAATCATCGAGCGATAATTTCCCCGCGTCCTGACTCATCAAAACCGAAAGCGCGGTAAAAGCCTTGGTCGCCGATCCGATGGCAAACTGCGTTTCGCCGGTTACGGGAATTTGTTTTTCAAAATTTTTGTAGCCGTAGCCTTTTGATAAAACAACCTCGCCGTCCTTGACGATTGCCAGACTCAACCCCGGAATGCCGAGTTCCTTGCGCCTCGCCTCGAGCTTTGCTTCGATTTTCGCCAGTCGCTTTTGCAGATCGCCGGCTTCGGCGGTTTTCGCCGCGCCTGACGCGTTTTGCGCGAAAACTGTCTGCGGCAGCGAAATTGTAACAAGCGATAAAATTAAAGCAAGTGATAGCAGGAAACGTATCTGTATTTTATTTTTCATCGAATTCTCCGTTTTTTT
>CAYUGW010000222.1:0-6945 GCA_964444245.1 uncultured Blastocatellaceae bacterium
CGGCGATGAAATCCCCGATGCGGGTTTGAGAAGTATAAAACAACATATAGACGCTTATATTTCCAGAAACAATGTAAAACCAACGAATCAAAGCTGCCGTTTCGGGCAAAATATCACGCAGGTTTTAACGCGCGGCAGCGAATACAGCCCGATGATCAACAAATCTTTTGCGGCAAAAAATCTCGTGCCGGAAATCGGCATCTATATTGCGATGATTGAAAGCGAATTTTGCCCGTGTCTGCAATCGCCGACCGGAGCATTAGGAATGTTTCAACTAATGAAACATCAAGGATTAGAAGAAAACTTAAACATAAAAGACGACGCTTCACCGGAAAATCCCGACGATAGATGTACGCCTGATTTAGCCGTAGATGTGGCGGCATCGCTGATGAATGATTATATTGACCACACACGAATAAGATTAGGCGAAGATTACCGCAAAAATTCTCTCGGAACAACGCTCGCCATCGCTTCCTATAATTCGGGACAAGGCAGTATGAGCAATAATGTCAAAAAGATTCAAACCGGCAAAAGCAAAGTGAGTTTTTGGGATTTGATGGCAAACAGCGAAAAAATGTCGAAACAATTTCAAACGGAAAATATTAAATATGTTCCGAAATTCTTCGCGGCGGCAATCATCGGCGAAAACCCGCAAGCTTTTGAAATTTCAGGAGTTCAGCCGTTATCAACAATAAAATGAGAAAAATTAACAAAGAAAACAGGATTGATAAAATATTCCTATCAATCCGTTTATCCTTCAGTAAGTATCTCAAAAATAAAAACCGACAGTTAAGAAAGCGGTCTTTGACCGCGTTTCACCGTTGTTTTCTGCGAGAAACGCGGTCAAAGACCGCTTTCTTAACCAAATATTTTATTTTAGTGATAGTTTTCATTTAATTCTTAATAACTTCCCGCGACGATATTCGATTTTATTCCGCTTGCTTCCTGCGCAATTTTTACGCCTACGCTCGCGCCGATTCTGGTTGCTCCGGCTTCGAACATTTTTCGCGCGTCGTCAATTCCCTTCACGCCGCCCGAAGCTTTTACGCCTAAACTTCTGCCGACCGTGCGGCGCATCAGATTTACATCTTCAACAGTCGCTCCGCCTTTGGCAAATCCGGTCGAGGTTTTGACAAAATCCGCGCCCGCGTTTTTTGAAGCCAGACACGCCCGAACTTTTTCTTCATCGGTTAAAAGTGCCGTTTCGATAATTACTTTGCACAAAATCCCGTTTTCGTGCGCCGCTTCCGCGACGGCGCGAATATCGTCTTCGACCGCACAATCGTCGCCCGATTTTAACGCGCCGATATTGATAACCATATCAACTTCGCGCGCGCCGTTAAAAATCGCGCGGCGCGTTTCATACGCCTTTACGTCCGGCAAAGTCGCGCCCAAAGGAAAACCGATCACCGTGCAGACAGGAATAGTCGAGTTTTTGAGAAATTCAGCCGCACGTTTTACCCAGACGGGATTAACGCAGACGGAAGCAAAACCGAACTCGACCGCTTCGCTGCAAAGTTTCTTGATGTCGGATTCCGAAGCTTCGGGCTTCAAAAGCGTGTGATCGATCAGCGAAGCCCAATCATGCGCCGTCGCCGTTTCGCCCAGAACGATCCCGATCCGCGACGCGCCCGCATCAACGATTCGCTCGACATCGGCGCGGCAAAACGACGGACAATAATCGTCGTCAATCCGCGACAAAACCAGATCCGTGATCTGCTCGACAAGTTTTTCGTAATTTCCGTTTGTTAAATTCATTTGTCCTTTGTCCTTTGTCCTTTGTCCTTTGTCCTTTGAAATCATTCTTTTTAAGAAAGCAAATGACAAAGGACTAAAGACAAAGAACTAAATGATCTTCCATTCTTTCAAAATATCCAACAAATTCGGCAATTCTTCCTGCCAGAGCCAGTTCGTATTTATCCAAAGTCCTTCTATCACAAGACTTTCAAACTTTCCGGCGGCTGAAATCGGCAGCATTTTGTATTTTCCATCTTCATCGAAACCGTAAAAAATCGTCGTTCGCCGGTTCGGGTCAATTATCCAATATTCCTTCACCCCCGCCGTTTCGTATTCTTCAAATTTATCCTGCGTATCGCGGACGATGCTTTCGGGCGAAATAACTTCGATCACCAAATCCGCCGCGCCTTCAAAATATTGTTCTTTTGCACGGTTAAGGTTTTCTGCCGCAACAAAGAAAATATCAGGTTCACGCCCTTTTGTTTTATCGCCAAAAATCATTTTCATTTGATAAGGTTCGCCGTGAATACTGCCTAATTTTTTCTCTTCGACAAAAAATCTTAAAAGTGCTTGTAAAAAACGAACTAAATTATCGTGAGTTTTTGTTACTGACATATCTTTAATTATTTCCCCGTCAACATATTCGGCATATTGTCCGTCATATTCACGCAAAAATTCCTCGTAAGTCATTTTTGCCGAAGAAACAATCGGCAGAGCGGTTTGAGTCGAAATCTCGGTAGTTACGTTTTCCATAATTTTCACCTCGTTACATTAGAGATTTTATCATCTTTTATACTGCTTTTCGATTGTTTTAATTTTCCCTACGCGCTTTTTGTGGCGTTCTTCCGTCAAATCGCTTGCCAGAAACGCTTCGACGATTTCTTTAATTTCCGCGAAAGAATTTTGTCCGCTTCCCAAAGTCAGAACATTTGCGCCGTTATGCTGGCGTGAATTTCTGGCAAGTGCGACCGTGTAACACGCAGCGGCGCGAATTCCGAAAACTTTATTTGCCGTCATCGCGCTGCCGATTCCTGCGCCGTCAATGATGATGCCGACATCAACACTCTTTTCGGAAACTGCGCGGGCGACGGCGTGCGCGAAGTCCGGGTAATCAACCGCGTCCGTCGAATGCGTGCCGAAATCGCGGATTTGAAAACCCGAATCAATTAAAAAATCTTTTAATTTCTGCTTAGTTTCAAATCCGCCGTGATCGCAGCCGACCGCAATTGATTTGATTTTTACCGAACCGCGACGCGCTCTTTTTTTAATTAATTCGATCTTTTTGTCGTTAATAATATCCTGGGCGAGCGGCGTAAATTTGGCGTTTTCGGAAACTCTGAGTTTTGCGCCCGCGTCCAGACCGCGCAGGTCGTCTTCCGTAATTAAAGACTTTGCCGATTCATCGCGGTCGAATTCTTTGTCAATTTTATCCTGCAAAGAATTGACGACGACGCGCTTCGGCAAAGTTTCCGGTTCTTCTTCCGTCGGCACATTTTCCAAAACTTGTTTGACCAGAGCGCGAACACGCTCGCGGGTTTCTTTATTTTCTGACATAAACGATTTTTGATCTTTGATTTTTGAACTTTGATCTTTGACTTATTTCTTTTCAAAGGTCAAAAATCAAAAATCAAAGATCGAATTAGATTCAAAACTTGATAGTTTTGTTTAATTTGAATAGTATTTCCAAAAGCCTTTTCAATCAAATTCACGGGAGAAAAAAAAGATGTCAGCGCAGACCGCCGAAAATTTTACCGAATTTAACAATTCAAATCTTGAAATAATGTATTCCGCCGAAGAAATAAAGGCGCGTGTCGCCGAACTCGGCGCGCAAATTACCGAAGAATATGCCGGCAAAGACCTGGTTATGGTCGGCGTTCTAAAGGGTTCGTGCATCTTTCTGGCGGATTTGATACGCGAGATTGATTTGCGTTTAAGAATAGATTTTATGGCGGTTTCAAGTTATAAAGACGGCACGGTTTCGACAGGCGACGTGGAAATTCTTAAGGATTTAACCAATCCGATTCGCGGCAAAGACGTAATAATCTGCGAAGACATCGTTGACACGGGCTTGACGCTTTTTCGCCTGATGGAAATTTTAGGCTCACGCGGCGCAAGCTCCCTGAAAATCGCCACGCTCCTCGATAAACCCGAACCGCGCATCAAAACCGAACTCAAAATCGATTACTGCGGTTTTCAAATTCCGAACAAATTCGTCGTCGGCTACGGCTTGGACGCGGCGGGACGCTACCGCAATCTGCCGTTTATCGCGGTCGTTAAAAATCCTGATTTGGCTTGAAAACGGAAGAATTCAATTACAGATAAAGCCGGACAATTAAAGACGATAAAATTATCCGTCTCTCATTTTCCGCACTTAAACAGGTGAATTAATATGTTTTCACCGAAATTCACGTTCATTATCGTCAATTTAGCTTCTGGCAAATTGACCTTTGGCGCATCTTTCACGTATAATCGTAATTTTTCGACTGGCAAGCGTTTTTCTTGCCGAAATGCGAAGGAGATAATAAAACAATGAGTTACGCAATTATTAAAACAGGCGGCAAACAATTTGCGGTTGAAGAAGGACAAACTTTGCGCGTTCCGACGATCGAAGGAAAGACAGGCGACAAGGTCAATATTGACGCATTATTAACCGGCGAAGGCAAAGATGCGAAGATCGGCAGCGCAAGCATCGAAGCAACCGTGGTCGCACACGGACGCGCCGATAAGATTATCGTTTTCAAGAAAAAACGCCGCAAACAATACAAACGCAAACAAGGGCATCGCCAAAATTACACGGAAATCAAGATCGAAAAAATTTAGGAGGAATACAGATTTTAGATTTTAGATTTTAGATTTTAGATTGTTTTTACGATTTGAAATCCAAAATCCGAAATCCAAAATCCAAAATCGAAGTATGGCTCATAAGAAAGGTGTAGGTTCATCGAGAAACGGACGCGATTCGAACGCGCAGAGATTGGGTTTAAAGAAATTCGGCGGCGAAAAAGTCCTCGGCGGAAATATTCTGGCGCGTCAGCGCGGCACGAAATGGAAACCGGGCAAAAACGTCGGACGCGGCAAAGACGACACGCTTTTTGCGCTCATCGAAGGCTTTGTCAAATTTGAAAATAAAGGTCAAAAAGGTAAATTTATCAGCGTCTATGCCGAAGGCGCAAAGGAATTAGAACCGAAAGCGGCGTAAAATTCAAACGCTTTTTTAAAGTTCACAAAGATGCCGGTATTGAAATTATTTCAATACCGGCATCTTTTCGTATTTGAATTTCGCTACTTTCTCAAATTAATTTTCCGTTTTTTGGCAAATTTGAGCGAATTTGTTGAACAAATTTATAAAAATTTAGCCGAAAAAGCATTTTTATTTAAAAATAAAAAAATATTTTTCACACGCTTTTTCAAGTTTTTCACAGGTAAAATCTCTAACACTTAAACTGAGTTGAATTATTAAAAGTTGAATTAACTAAACTTGCCGGGTTTTCCACAGTTTTTTCCACAGGACGTCGCCAAAGTTTTCCACAGACATATTAAAAATCGCCCGTAAAATATAGGCAAAACTTAAAGTATTTTCTACTTGACTTCTTGAAAAACGGGTGTAGAATCCATTCATAAGTCAAAATTCTTACGGGTTTTTGACCAGCACAAGGAGAGGCAAACAGAGGCGGTGACGCATTGTTTGAGAGCAAAATCTTTGCGGAAAGTAGTTGCTATTACGCCTTGAGTTGAAGCCGAAAGGCTTGGCTTAGAAAAGTTGTAAAACTTTTCGAGTTGTTCGGATAAAAACGAACAACATCTTTTGGAAAGGTACAGCCAAAAGATAGCGAAGTCGCTCAATGCTTCGGCACTGAGCCTCGTTGCCGGGAACGTAACCGGCGGTGGAGGAAAAGCCACCACAACAAAAACCTAACGGCACTGTGCTAGAGATAGCGCAACAAATTGTGGAAACACATCTTGGGTGCTGACCGGAAATATGCTCACCGCTGAGCCTTTTCGGAATACAAAAATCGGTGAAAGAAGCGTGTACATGCATCAATCACCACTCTTATTTGATACTTCGGTATTAATTAGGAAAAGATGAGAAGGTGTAAATTTGATTTATCAGATTTACACCTTCTCTCTTTATTTATAACCTCAATTATTTAAATTGAAACTCAGACACTTTATTTTGCCAACCTGATTTTAAAATTCTACAATTAAAAATTATGTTTATTGACCGTGTAAAAATCAAAGTTAAAGCCGGCGACGGCGGCGACGGCGTGACGGCTTTTCGCCGCGAAAAATTCATTCCGCGCGGCGGACCTTCCGGCGGCGACGGCGGTGTCGGCGGCGATGTCTGGCTCGAATCCGACGAAGGCGTGAACACTCTGCTGCACCTGCGCTACAATCCCGAACACAAAGCCCAGCGCGGACGGCACGGCGAAGGCTCGAACCGGCACGGCAAAGACGGCGAAGGCGTTTTAGTAAAAGTTCCGGTCGGAACGCAGGTTTTCGATGCCGAAGACAATGAACTTTTATTCGATTTTACCCAGCCGAATCAGAGATTTTTAGCGGCAAAAGGCGGCAAAGGCGGTTGGGGCAATCAGCATTTCGCCACGCCGACAAATCGTGCGCCGAAATATCATTACACGGGCAGACCGGGCGAAGAAAAAGAACTGCAATTGGAGTTAAAACTGATTGCTGATGTCGGCTTGGTCGGTTTTCCGAATGCCGGAAAATCTACTCTGATTTCGGTAATTTCCGCCGCCAAACCGAAGATCGCGGATTATCCTTTTACGACGCTCGAACCGAATTTGGGCGTGGTCGATCTCGGCGATTTCCGCACGTTTGTCGTTGCCGATATTCCGGGCTTGATCGAAGGCGCGTCAGAAGGCGCGGGACTCGGCGACCGATTTTTGCGCCACGTCGAACGCACCAAATTGTTGCTTCATCTGGTTGACGTTTCATCGCTTTCGGAACGCGATCCGGTCGAAGATTATGAGATAATCAACCGCGAACTCGAAAATTATAATCCCGACTTAGCGCAAAGACCGCAGATCGTCGTTGCGACAAAACTCGACGCTTTGGACGAACCGGAAAGATTGGAAAAGTTGCGCGAAAAAGCGGAAGCGGACGGCAAACCTTTTTTTGAAATTTCCGCCGTAACCAATAAAGGAACAAAGGATCTGGTTTTTGCAGTTTCGCACAAATTGGATGAAATTA
>CAYUGW010000223.1:0-6930 GCA_964444245.1 uncultured Blastocatellaceae bacterium
GGTATTGATTTGATGACTTCCGGCAATCATATTTTCGATAAACAGGAGATTATCCCGTATATCGAAAAAAATCCGCGTCTGCTGCGTCCGGCAAATTATCCGCCCGGAACGCCCGGAAACGGGCTTTTTGTCGGTGAGATCAATGGTTTCAAGATTGCCGCTCTGAATCTTCTGGGCAGAGTTTTTATGCCGCCGAATGTTGATGATCCGTTTCGCATTGCCGATAAACAGGTAAATTTAATTCCCGAAGATGTAAAAATCCGACTGGTTGATATGCACTGCGAAGCGACTTCGGAAAAATATGCGATGGGCTGGTTTCTCGACGGCAGAGTTTCGGCGGTTGTCGGTTCGCACACGCACGTTCAAACCGCCGACGAGCGCATCTTAACCAACGGAACGGCTTATATCACCGACATCGGAATGACCGGAAGCTACGGCGGCGTAATCGGTATGAATAAAGAAGATGTGATTAACCGCTTTACAAAATTTCCGAACAAACGTGCCGAACATTCTAAAGGCGATGTTTGGATCTGCGCGGTTGTAATCGAAATTGATGAAGATTCAGGGAAAGCAACAAAGATTGAACGAATAAAAATAGAAATCACACCATAAATTTCAGATTTCAGATTTCAAATTTCAAATTTGTATTGAATTTTGAATCGACTGACATTTTTTAACGGAGTATTAAATAGAGCGATTCTTAATTTTTTTGAAGCTATTTCAAAAATACAAACCGACATTTAAGCAAGCGGTCTTTGACCGCGTTTCACCGTTGACTTACAGAGGAAAACGCGGTCTTGAGAGCGGCTTTCTTAACCATATATTTTATTATTGAAACAGCTCTAATAAATGATTTTTGACCGATAAACATTTCGATTCGGTTTTCAATTTGAAATCTGAAATCTGAAATTTGAAATATAGTTGAAAACTTAAAAATCGCTCTAATTAAAAGGTTTCGATTCATTTAAGAATTCTAAATCTGATCTCTAAATTCGGCTTTATCCGACGCTTCCAGTTCCGCTTCCAATTCTTTTCTGATTTCTTCCGTCATTCTTGCAGATTCGAGCGCAAGAGGAAGATTCGACGTTCGCGCAGAAAGTTTTTTCAGAGCTAATTCCGTATCCGACACCCCGCCGCGCCGCGCCGCCGCTTCGATCATTTGCAGACGGGCTTGGGCTTCGATATTCATTGCTTCGGCTTCATTTTTAATTTTCTGAAGTTTTTCGATGTCTTCGACCACTTCTTTCTGAAGGGATTCGGCATTTTCGGATTTCAAAAATTTTATTTTATTCTGCCGTCTTTTTGCCAACAGCAATTCCCTGTTTGTCGCTTTTTTAATTCTTGTTGCCGTCAGCCGTGCGGCTAAGGTATCGCGGAAAGCATCTCCGAGCGGAATATCGAGTTTCTCAACTTCCTTCAAAGCCTTTTTTTCGGTTGTCGTTAATTCGTGTCTGAACCAATCAATTTCCTGCGCTTTTATTCCGTCAAATGCGATTCTTTCACGAATATCGGCGAGCCATTTCGAGCGGTAATAAAGTATTCCGCCCGTACCGATCAAACCGATCACAAAGCCTGCAATTAGCGAAATAAAACTGAGAAAAAAGAAAGTCGCGGCAATGGGCGGAGTCGTACCGAAAATAAAACCGAGCGCAAACAAAATCACTGCCGGAACAGTCGAAACAAGTAGCGGAGAAGCAATCGCACCGTATTTCAACGATTTTTCCTTGACCAAATCTTTTCGCGTAACATCGTATCTTTTTTCTAAATCATTCATATTTACCGATTTACTCTACAAACTCTGTAAACTTTATTCAAACAAAGAGCATCATAAAATTACGGTTCTTCATAAAATAATGTAAAATCTTGATATATTAAGATTTTACCCCAATTTTCTAAAATGGTGTGTATGTCAAAACAAAAATTTACAAACTTGTCGGCGATTTTTCTATTTATTCCGCTTCTTTTCGGTTTTGCTTTTGCACAGGGCGATGATAAAAAGAAAAAGCAAAAAAATGAAGGCGTTCGTCCGATGACGATCCCGATTTCGATTTTTACAAAAGCGGAGATGCGGGAAAGGAAAGCCGAAGAATTTCTTGAAGCCGGCGAAATTATTGTCAATGAAGACGGCGACGATCAGGTAATTTTATCGATCAGAAGCGTCAGCAACACACCGCTTTCGATTGCCGTTTTGATTCAGGATGATCTTTCTTCCGAAGCTAATTTGCAGCTTGATGATATAAAAAAATTCATCCGAAATCTGCCGAAAGGCTCGCGTGTAATGGTTTCTTATCTGAAAAGCGGAAGTATGCAGGTCAGACAAAAATTTACCGATGATCTGGAAAAAGCCGCCGATTCGATCAGAATAATTGCCGGAAATTCCATCGCCGCGCCGAGAAATCCGTATGACGGCGTGATTGATACTCTTAAAAAATTTAATGCGTTGCCAACCGGAAGACGCGCAATTTTATTGATTTCCGACGGACTCGATGTGTCAAACGGAATCAGCAGTTCATCGCCCAGCCAGAGCATCGATCTGGATAATGCTATTGACCGGGCGCAAAGAAACGGCGTGGCAATCTATTCTTTTTACGCTTCGGCAACTTTAACCGAAGGCGGAAATTCGCGGCTGATTTTAAACGCGCAAGGTTCTCTCAACCGGCTTTCCGAAGAAACGGGCGGTCGCGCTTTTTTTCAAGGCACTTTTACCGCAATTTCATTCGAACCGTTTTTTAAAGATTTGAACCTTCTATTAAACCGTCAATTTGCTTTGACTTACCTTTCGACGCATTTGAAAAAAGGCTATCACAGGGTAAAGGTGACAAGCACCAACCCGGAAGTAAGAATCGAACATCCGAAAGGCTATTATTACAGATAAAGTTCGGAACGTTTTAATTGATCTTCAGATTACAAACCGGACAAACTCGGACATCTTCCTTGATTAACAGTCCGATCCAGAAAAGCGGGAAAATAAAGACCAAAAATATAGCGAAAATAACCCAGCCGGCGGTTGAAATTTTGCGCTCGATCTTCGGCAGAAGCTGACTTGCACAGCGCGGACAGCGATAACCGTAAGCCATCTGATTCGGCTGATAGTGAGCAAGCGGCTGTGGTCGAGGATTTTGATTCGTAACTGAATCTAAATTATTCAAAGGCTGAACGCGGTTTATCTGTTGGGTTTGCCGGGTTTTACTTTCCGGCATTTTAAATTCATCGGTTTTCCAAACGTGCGGTCGCGGCGGCGCGTATTCGTAATTTTGATCGTTTCCGTTGATATGCGGCGAAGGCTGTGGAATAAATTGATTTTGCGGCGGCATCGAGACAATTTTCATCCCGCAAAAACGGCAGAAATTGCTTTGTTGTGCATTTACCTGTCCGCAATTATTACATTGAATCATTTCAGCCTCCCGCAAACCAATTTATTGGAAAATTTCTAAACTATTATAACGCATTTTGCTTTGAAAAGTTCTTTTTTCTTAAATTCACACTATTCAAACTTAATTTTTTCACCAGTTCTGATTGCTTCATAAACCGCTTCGACGAGTTCGACCGATTTAAAGCCGTCAAACGCTGTAACGGGCGGCGCGGCGTTTTCGAGAACTGAATCAATAAAAGCAATATTTTCCTGCACATAGCCCCAGCGTTCCTCTTTTTCAATCATTTGAAACGAATGCGTCTCAAAATTCGGATCAAAACCGTCCGAATCGATCAAGCGTTCCATTTCTTCGGTCATAATCGTCCGGTGATGGCAAAAAGCTTCGATTCTTTCAAACGGAAAATGCCAGCTGGCATCCGAAGAAGATGCGAATGTGCAATGAAAACCGTCTTCAAATTTGAAAATTATCGAAAATTCATCTAATTCGGGATATTCATGCTGCGACCCAAAAGCGACGAGTTCGGAGATTTCCCCGAATTGAAAACGCATCATATCGAAAAGATGAATCGTCGTTTCATACAAAAATCCGCCCGTAACATTCGTGTCGCCCGTCCAAACCGGATTGAGCAATTCTCCGCGATTCATCTTGATATGCGCCGAATGCGCCTCGTCATCGCTCAATAATTCCTGCAATTTCACATAAACCGGCGCAAACCGGCGATTATGTCCGACTTGAAAAATTTTATTAGAACCCGTCGCCGCATCGAGCAGTTTCTTTGCGTCCGGCAAACCGATTGAAAAAGGCTTTTCGCAAAAAACGTGTTTTCCGGCTTCAATCGCGTGCGAAGCGATTTCCGTGTGCGTTTTATTCGGCGTGCAAACAAGAACCGCATCGCAATTTTCAAAAAGTTCTTCCCTTGAAACGCAAACCTTTCCGCCAACCGATTTTGCGGTTTTCTCCGCCCGTTCTGAAACAATATCAAAAAGTGCCGCAACTTCCGTCCGTTCATCACGCGAATAAATTCTCGCGTGAACATTTCCGATATAACCCAAGCCGATGATTCCGATCTTTATTTTGCTCATTGAATAATTTTTACCAAATTCCGCCAGCCGCAGAATTTTTCAGATCTAAAACTTCGATCGTCGCTTTTCGCGCTTTTCTGGCGACTTCAAACGGGTCTTCGTTCCAGTATTCGGGGCGGAAAATTTCGATTGAAACCATTTTGTCATAACCGATTTGGTCGAATTTCGCTTTGATTTCCCTGATCGGCAAGATTCCCATTCCGGGATACAGGCGGTGCGCGTCGGTCAATTGTTCCTTCGGCAGATTTTCCGCGTCGTTGATGTGAAAAATAAAAAGTTTTTTCGGGTTCATTTTTTCAATCGCTTCAAACGTCGAATTTCCGGCGTAAAAATGAAATGTATCAAGCACATTGCCGATATTTTCACGATTCACTTTTTCAACGATCTCGTTGCACAGATCGAGCGTCTGCACCGAGCAATCGGTTTGCCCCAAAAATTCAAAAGCAAGCGAGACATTATGTTTTTCGGCAATCGTGCCGAGTTCATTTAAAACTTTGACAGATTCTTCGATTATTTCTTCCTGTGTCGCATTTTCCGGTAATTTTCCCGGCACGACGACGACATACGGGCAACCGATTTCGCCGGCAATGCTTGATAATTCTTCGCATTCCGTTTTAATTTCTTCGTAATCTTCCGCGGTTCTGAAAGTGATATGTTCGATGGAATTGATCGAATACGGCTCTAAATTAGATTCTTTTAATAAATTCTTTAAATCCGCAGGCGTTTGTGTTTTCAAAAATTCGCGCAGTTTCGCCGCCCAGATTTCGATAAGTTCAAATCCCGCAGCACTTGCGGCTTTTATGTCGGTTTCCAAATCGGCGTGCATCGTCGTCGCGCCGTTTAATGCAATTTTCATCTTTTACTCCAAAATTTTGTTATAAAATAGTTCTAAGTTTTGATGAAATTGTAACATTTTTTAATTTGAAAACTAAGACTGAAATGCTGGTCGGCTTGCTTGCCCTACAGTTTTACGATCAGGATAATTCGGAAATCGAATTCATCCGCATACAAAAAACTTTTCCGCAGAAATACATTCCGCCTTCGATAACTTTTAACAAATCGAAATTTATACCGTTTTTGGCATATACAACCTTGTAGTATTCCGAAAAATCGCTGGTTTCATCGCCCTCTTCGCGTTTGTTGCTGATCGTAATTACATATTGCGTATCCGGCTCGGCATTTAAGTTTATTTCTGTAGCGGTCGAACCCTGGAGTTTTATATCAATCGTATCGGCAATAATTTTCGCGCCCATTTTATAACCGTATTCGCCGAAATAATTTGAACTGATGACATCGCCATGCAAATCTTTTTCTATTCGATTATTCGTATAACCGGAATTTGCCTTTCCGTAAAAGAGCGCATTTTGTATATACAGAGGAGTTAAAGGAATATTAAATTCCGATTCGGCTCTTCCGGTCGGAAAAAGTTCGCAATCGTGAAATTCCTCGCCTTCGAGATTGGGAATCCAGCGCAAGTCGTTTGGATCATTAACATTTTCCAGAGTTCTCATAAAGTTTACGCCGTGAAATTGTTCATAGCCCTCGATATCGACATTTCCGACTCCAATAATATTAATCGAAGCATCGGTTCTTGAAAAATCATACTGCGTTTCGCCGGATTCATTTCCGTTGACAAAAGTCGTAATCGTCATCGTCAAAACGTGTTCGAGTTCCCGCATAATCGCGGTTTCCGATCTGTTTTCAATGCTATTAAAACAACTGATCCCAAGTCCTTCAACATAGATAATTGCTGTTGCATCCGCTTCATTTATCGGCATATTTCGATTCTCCTTTTTTTTGGATTAGTTTATTAATACTGAACAAAACCGCCAACACTATTAAATGCTGACCAGTAAAATGGTGTTTTTTTCGTGGTTTTTATCGCTTCGATTTGGGCTTCCTGCAACGCCCTGGCGGTTGAAAAGCCTTTGGTTTTGCGGATTTGATGAAAATTTATCATCAAATCCGCTGTTGAATCCGAATCAACTTCCCAACTGCTGGCGACGACCGACGGAACGCCGATTGCCAGAAAAAACCGGGCTATCCCGACCGCGCCTTCGCCGTTGTAGTATTTTTCAATTCCGGTTTGGCAAGCCGAAAGAATCGCCAATTTCAGATTTTGATTCTTCTGCGCCGCAATTTCAAAAACTCTTAAATCGCTGTCGGTATCGGTGCTTTGGGCTAGAAGCAGTTTTGAATTCAGAAGCGAGGTTTTATTTGCCAGATAATGTCCGGCAAAATGTAATATATCATTTTTTTCGAGTTCCCGGAGAAAAATTTCTTTCGTCGCTTTTTCGCCCGTAAAATTTGTTGATTGCGGGTAGATTCCGGAAATCTCCCGGACTTCTCTTTCCGCCGCTTTGAGGTTGGATAAATTCGGATTTTCCGTTTTGTCGAAATCAGGATTTCCGATTCCTAAAAGTTTTTCTTTGTTTGAATCGTTTTTCAATGCGCCTTTTTCACTGGCTAAAACA
>CAYUGW010000224.1:0-6922 GCA_964444245.1 uncultured Blastocatellaceae bacterium
TTGGCTTTTTAAGGCTTGAGCGGGAACAGGCATAAATTTTGCAATTTGGTGAGTGCAAGCGAAAACAACGGGCGAAATAATTCGCCGTTTTCCTGAAAATCAAATTTAATTGAGGTACCAAGAAAATGAATTTAAAATCCGCCGCATTTGGCTATTTTCCGACGCGATTACGCAAAAAACTGCTTTTTGCGATTATTTTAATAAATCTTTTGACTCCGCAGCTTTACGCGCAAACCGATTTCACCCGAAATCAGTTTGCGCGTTTATCCGTGCTGACGCGCGCCCGCTATTTCGAGAATGAAATTTTGAAGGCGGCAACCAAGCAGGGCGTTGACCCGAATATTTTATGGACGATTTGCTACCTGGAAACCAGGTTTCAACCCTTTTTAACCAGTCCGAAGAATGCGCAGGGGCTGATGCAGTTCATCCCGGCGACTGCCGCCAGATTCGATTTGAGCAATCCATATGAACCGATTTCCGCAATTGGTGCCGCCGCCCGTTATGTGAGGGTTTTATCAAATCTTTTCGGCGGTCGCCTCGATTCGATCTTAGCGGCGTATAATTCCGGCGAAGGTACGGTTTCTGCTTTTTCGACGGGCAGAACACTTCGCAGCGGAAAGAAGCTCATCAATCCTAAAGGACGGCGAACGATCGGCGGCGTTCCGCCTTACGCGGAAACTGTGAACTATGTCGGGCGCGGTCTGAAAATCTACCGTTGGCTCATCTCACGCGGAACTTACCCATCAAATATCGCCGGAACCGTTTTCCCAACCGTGATTTCGGAGGCGGTCGCGCGGGTGCGCTTGAAAGATTATGAAATCGGGAAAATTCCCGATTTCAAAGCACCTGTTTACATTCCGCAAACGGTTGCCCGAGTTCCCGCCGGAACTGAAATTATTACGGACACGACCGCTCCGAATTCTGAACAAACCCGGCAAAAAACCGACTTAACGGAAATATATTACGATTCGCGTTCCGGCAATCGGTACCTGGTTGAGAACGGAATTAAGACGAAATTAAAGGAAAACGGAGTCGTCGTCATCACCCTTAATTCCCGCCCGGCTCCAACAAACAAGGCGCGTTCGACCTTTTTTGCCGCGCCGTCAAAATAAAAAAACCCGAAAGATAAAAAGTTGACAGAAAGTTTTCAGAGTTTCAGAAAGTTGCCGGATAGTTGAAAAAAAAAGACTTGCTCTATTTCAAATCACCACATAACTTTTGCCAACCAGCTTTAAGTGGACTATTTTTGCACCACTCCCCGGACTATTTTTGCACCGGTGGACTATTTTTGCACCAGTTTACTGTTTTACCACTCAAAATACAGGCTGTTTCAGCCCGCACACTCTGGCACTCATTTTGCCCTAAGCCTATCTATCGGATACGAAAAAATCTTTCAATTTTAGTTTTCTTGGGGAATAAACGAATATGGACAAAAATGGGCTTGACGATTCAAACGAGCTGGAACCCGGCGAGGACGGATATCTTGGCGTTTATCACAAAACGAAAACCGATCTGCCGGAAGATTTCCGGGCACTTGCGCCAAGTTCACGCGACCCGGAAGACGTTTTGACGATTTTCTCATTGCTCCGCGCGGTTTCGGCGTTGGTGGTTCTGCTGGCAATCAGCATCGGAACGAATGTCTTTTTATCAATTCGCAAAGCAGACCGGATTATCGTGGACAAATCTTCCGGGCGCGTGGTCGAACTCAATAACCGCGATTACGGCTCGACCGAAGCGGTTGAAATCGCCCCGGACCACCCGACAGACACGGACAAAAAATATCTGGTCAGAGAGTTTTTGAAATCTCTCTACGAAGTCGAGCAGACGACCAGAGAATCGCAAGTTAATAAACTCCTGAGAATGCTCGACCCTGATTTATCGCTTTCGTTTGCGGCACGGCTTAAACAAAACGGCTTGCTCGCGGCGGAAAAGGCGGAAAGCGTCAATTCGACGTGGGAACTGCAGGATCTATCGGTTGACGAGCGCGACCCTTATATCTTACGGGCGATCGGCATTCGGAAGATTCGCCGCAAAGCCGGCGGGCAGGATTTGCAGGAGTCTTTGCAACTCAAAATCAAGTTTTTGCTCAAAGACTCGCCCGCCTCGCCTGCCCGTAACGACAACAATCTGCGGACGGGATTCACGATCTTGCGATTCCGCGTCGAACCCGTCAGCGGCAAAACTCGATCGGCGATTGCACTTCTCGCTGACGGCGATGTTTCGAGCGGTGAATTAGAATCATCGCCGTCAGAAAACAAGACGAACAACGCTTCCGAAGAAAATCCGAAGCCATAACTAAATTTCAAATTTTTTAATTTTTACTTCGGTGCGATCAGACGCGCCGAACGGAGAGGACTTTTATGCAAATTCAAAACTTTAAGAGCAATTTTTTAGATGAAAACCGGACGAGATACCGGTTTTTGATGAAACTGTTTTTTCTTGCGACGGCAATTTTATTGTGCGGGTGGGTGGATGCGCCGGCACAAAACAATGGGGCGAACAAACGGGCGACAAAAAAAGTCGTTGCCAAAAATGTTCAACTGCCGAAAGCCGAAAAGAATGTTGACGGCACGCCAACTACAAAGACGAATTTCCCCGTCAGCGTTGTCAATACGGCGGAAACCGATTTTCTTTCGGGGGAGGCGAGCGTCGTGGTCAATCCCAAACAGCCGACGATTGTTAGGTTAGGACTTGCCCAAAACGCGGTTTCCATCGTCGAATTTCCCGCGTCCGACGGTGTTTATTACATCCACGAAGGCAACCCCAAACTTGTTTCCGTCTTTCAATCGCCGACCAGGGAATCCGACCGTTCGATTACGATCTATCCGGGCGAAGGTTTTGTTATAGGCGGGCAACAAAGCGCGGCGGCAACGATCACTTTGCAAATGCGTTCGGGGCTGATTTTGATTTTGGAGTTCGTTCCCGTTGGCAATATCCGGCAAAACGCCCATCGCTGCGTCATTGGTTATGACCGCGATGAAATTGTTTCCGCTCGGCGTGCCGCAGGGCTTGCTTACAATTTGGGCGAGGAAAAAGCAGCGACAATTTCCAAAAACACGCGGGCAAATTCGAAATTGATCAGTTCTGTGGCGGACGTATTAACCGAAGAAACCGTGGGCAAAGAAGAACTTATTCCCGTGAAATTAACTCAAGCGGAAGTTACAAGAGGAAAACTGAGCCGAAAGGAAAACGAAAATAAACAAAAGACTCCGAAAACCGGATTGGAACTTTCGAGGATGGTCAATAAAAAGTTGGCGGAATGTTTAAAAAATCCGGCGAAAACTTTAGGGAAATGGTCTGACACCAATAACGGTTTGAGTCTTGCCGTTTCCTCAGTTTCGGAAATTGATTCGACGCAAAGACTGGTCATCATTGCGGTTCGCAATAACACGACCGGAAATTTAAGGCTTGTTCCGGGAACGCCCGAACTGCAAATTTTAACGGTTGACGGGAAAAGCAATCCGCTAAACACCGAACGGCTCGAAAGAACCTACGTCGAAACGACCAGTTTTGAAGGCTTGATTCTGCCGGGTTCGACCGTTTATTACGCAATCTGTTATAACGCTCCCGTAATGGGCGCAAACCAGCGTCTGAGCGTTCTGGCATCGCACCGTGAAGCCGCAGATTCGCCCGTCAAGACACTTTTGCCGGGCGTAAATTCGGCGAAAGAATAAAAGGGGGGAGTAAAAGAAAATGTCCGTAAAAATAGCTGAAATTTCCGATATTCCCGCCGCGTTGCCGATCGCGGAAGAAGGCGGGAACCGCGAAAAACTGCTTCGCGAAGCCGCCGGCGAAAATGATTGGGAAAATGAAAATCTATCAAATGAAACAGAGGACGTGGAACTTGAAGAATTAGCCGAAACTCCGCGAAGCTCAAAGAAAAAATTATTTTTTGCCTTCGTCTTGTGTGTGTTCGGCTTTATTTTGCTGGTTTTGGTGATGAGCTGGTTTTTCCGTCTGGGAGCGTTTGCCACCGCCAACCCGCAACCGGTTGATCGCACTAAGCAAACGAATTCATCTGATCCCGCGCCCGTAACAGAAGAAGAAAAACTGAAAATGGCACTCAATTTAGTCGCGGAAAAAAATCCGAACGCAAGCAATAGCGATGCTTCCAACACAAATGAAACCGTCGCCGGCAATACTTCGGTTAATATTCCGCCACCCGGAGTCATGGATTTAGCTGAACCCGTCATCGTGCCGGATCCGCTTGTCCAAACTAACCGGACTACGGTTAATGCTCCGCTAACAAGTGCCGGAATGGAATCATCGAAAACTCCGATTTCGTCTGTTTCAAACTCTGTGCAAAGTTCAAAAAATAATGAAAGAACTAACGAAACGGTTGTTCAACAGGCGAGAGAGAATAATATTCCGCCCCTTGGGCGCTCTCTTTTTTTCGGAATTGAACGAAAAGAAACTGCCGTTTTAAACACGGTTTCAGGAGCGAAAAAGCAAACCGTTGCCAATGCTGAAACTATTAATTTTACCGATCAGCCGAAGCCTTCGATTCCGTTCGGAACGCTTTTGCCGATTCGGTTTCTCGGCGCGGTTTATACGCTGCGGGCTTCGGGCGGGTTGGTCAGAATGGAATTGACCAGAGCCGTTTCCGGTAAAAATTACTCTTACGCGGCAGGCACGGTTTTGGTCGGCAGTTTAAGGGGCAGTGAATATAAACGCGCTTTTATCACGGTTCACGGTTTGATCGATCCGCAAACCGGCGGACTCGTCAAATTAACGGGTGAAGTTTTGGGAGGGGACGGAGCATCGGGCATTACCGGTCGAAGGCGGCAAATAAAAAGCACCTGGTCGCGCATCTTTGAAGGTTTGCGTGATGCCGGAGCGGTTGCGGTCGGCACATTAGGAAGCGGTCGTTCGGGCGGCAGCGTCATCATTTCCGATGGGGCTTCAAAAGTCTCAGGAGAAATTTCAGGTTTGATCGCCAATAGTCGAAATTCTAACGAATTCGTCGAAGTTGGCGCCGGAACTACCGCTTTTGTGCTGATCACGGAGTTGCCGGATGAGATCTCGAATTCAGATTCGCTCCTGCAAAACTCCGAATCCTCAACCGGTCTCACGACAAGCGAATTGGCAGACCTTTTCAGTGAAGGCAATAAAGACAAAATCCGCGCCGCGCTTCCGAGAATGACCCCGCAGTTTCGCCTTTTAGCTGAAAAATATCTGGCAATGGAAGGAAAATAATATCAAACAGGAGGGGACTTTTATGATTCCGCATGATGACAAAAAAGAGCAGATCGATCCGCGCCGAATGGTTCTGGAAGGACGTGAAAACGAACTTTATAAACTTATTTGCCGGACGGGTTACGTTCCCGAAGAGCGAAATTTTTCCGACTTCTGCCAATCCTTAAAAGCGGGAAGAGCCTGGCTTATCTCCGGCACGCGCGGAAGCGGCAAAACCGCTTTTCCCGAAGCTCTGGCGAGTTGCTGCAATCTGACAATGTGCATTGTGTCGGGGCGCGACGGTCTTCGTCAGGAGGAAATTCTCTATGATTGGGACAGGGAAGAGCAAGCCGGGTGGATGAATGAGAATCTGCGGCTGGCGGCGATTCTGCCCGAAGAAAGGCACGAAATCTTGATGGCGAAGGCGCGGCGCGAAAAATGGAAACGCGAATTCCTTATTTTGGGCGAGATGGGTTTGGCTTATGATCTCGCGGCAAAGGCTGCCTTATCAGAGACACGGGCTGCGCCGCCGATTTTGATACTCGACGAAAGCGATAAGTTCGGCGCAAGTATTGAAGACGCGATGCTGATGCCGCTCGAGCGCGGGCTGATCTACATTCCGCGCCTGGTTGACGGATTTATCGGCGTTTCCGAACCACAATCGCGTCCGATTGTCGTGACAACTTCCAACGATCTGCGGCATAAACTCTCCGCGCCGTTTATCTCGCGCCACATCTTTTCGAGTTTCTCCACGCCGCCCTTGATCAAGGAGCTGGAAATATTGCGGTCGCGGTGTCCGCGGGCTTCGTCAAAACAGCTTGCTTTGGCAATCAAACTGCTTGACGGCGTGCGCGGCGTTGCCGGTCTTGAAGATTATCCCAGTTTAAGAGAATCCATTGATATTGTCGGAGCGTTTACGCGCGATGGAGTTGAGGATTTAGACGAAAATTCGCTGATTCGTTATTTTTGCTATTTCGTCAAAACGAGCGAGGCACAGGAATTTCTTAAAATACAACTTGATTATTTGCTCCTGACCGCCACCTCGTTTCATCCGCTGATTGACCGGTGGCTGGGCGCGCGGGATGAAAATTATGCAATGCGACTAACAGCTTTCGGCGGACAAATTACGGGAAATACTTTAAGCACCGAACAGGCAATTTATGCTTAAAAAAGATAAAAACAAACTTGAGGCGCAGGCGGAAAAGCACAAAAAATCAAAGAAAATAGCGAATAGTTTTCGCGCTTGCATTTTTTCTCCGGTTTTCAATGTCATTGCTCTGGTTTTGCTGCTTTTGGCGGTCATCGTCGGTCTGCGTATTTATCGAAATCAGCAAACGCCGGTGGCGCAGATAAAATTTGTCGAGCGCGGGTCATTTAACGCACCTGACAAAGAGAACGGCGAAAACCGTATTTACCCCGCACCCGAAATTTTTAAGGGCGAAGTTTATGACACGAGCCAAAGGCTGCAAGAAACAGGCGCACTCGGAATGGCGATTTCGCTCGCCGTATTTGCCGTAAATTCAGAGCAGGGAAGTATTCCGCCGAATTTAGAGAAAATCTGGACTTTTATCAGGGAACGAAATTTAATGCCGCCCGATCTGAAATTTGAAAACGGCGAACTGCTTTCACCCTCGAGCGCAATAATGGTGCGTTATCAATCTGCACCGCTGAGATTCGAGATTTTATCGCGCTCCAAACAAGATAGGCTAAGTCCGGCGATCTTGCTTCGTTTTCCGCTGAACAGTTT
>CAYUGW010000225.1:0-6905 GCA_964444245.1 uncultured Blastocatellaceae bacterium
TAAACGCGCTGAAGAAAACGAAAATTATCAGATAACCGTTGATCTTGAAAACTGTAAAATCACAGATTCAAATGATCTTGAAATTGAATTCAGCATTGATGATTTTCGCCGATTTTGTTTGATGAACGGTTTGGACGACATCGGTTTGACGCTTCAGCACGAAGAAAAAATCACTAGTTTTGAAAAAAACCGGCAAATTCGGCTTTCTTGAAATCTTTTTTTTTGAAGCAATAATTTGTGCATTTTTTACACTTCTTTCATCCGATTTAACTGAAATTTTCTCAATTTCGTTAAAACCTTACCAATATAGAATTTTCTCATAAATTTTTATTATTCAATCATTATTTCGATATTTGCATTTTTTTTTTCGGCAAGTTACCATAAATCCTCATAAAACAAGTCTTTTGATAGTCAAATATACCGACATAAGTTAGAATTGAAAGACTTTTACTAAACAGGATTTACTTCGCATTTCTATGGGCTTTTCGACAATTGCAATTCACGCGGGAAATGAACCCGACAGCGCGACCGGCGCGGTTTCCGTGCCGATTTATCAAACCTCGACGTATGCACAGGACGCGCTCGGACAGCACAAAGGATTTGAATATGCGCGAACTCAGAATCCGACGCGCTCGGCTCTGGAGAAAAATATTGCCGCGCTCGAAGGCGCGAAATTCGGTTATGCGTTCGCTTCGGGAATGTCGGCGACCGATGCCGTTTTAAAGCTCGTAAAGGCGGGCGATCACGTAATTTTGGGCGATAACACTTACGGCGGAACTTTTCGCCTGTTTGACAAAGTGCTGAAAAATTACGCAGTCGAATTTGATTTAGTTGATACAACCGATATTTCAAAAGTCGAAGCGGCATTTAAACCGAATACGAAAATGGTTTTTGTCGAAACGCCGACCAATCCCGTAATGAGCGTGACGGATTTGCAGGCGGTTTCGGATTTGGCGCATCAGCACGGCGCAACCGTTGTCTGCGACAATACTTTTATGTCGCCGTATTTGCAGCGTCCGATTGATTTCGGCGTTGATATTGTCGTTCATTCGACGACGAAATATTTAAACGGTCATTCGGATTCAATCGGCGGTTTTGTTGCTTTAAATGATGAAAAAGACGCTGAATGGATCGGGTTTATCCAAAACAGCGTCGGCGCGATTCTTTCGCCGTTCGATTCGTTTTTGGTCTTACGCGGTACGAAAACCTTAGCGGTCAGAATGGATGCTCACGATAAAAACGGCAGACAGGTTGCCGCATTTTTAGCCGAACATCCGAAGATTCAAAAAGTTTATTACCCGGGCTTGGTTTCGCATCCGCAACACGAATTAGCCAAGCGTCAGCAGAAAGGTTTCGGCGGTATGGTTGCATTTGAGACGGGTTCGTTTGATAATGCAAAAAAAGTGTTGGAAAGCGTCAAACTGTGCACATTAGCAGAAAGTTTGGGCGGTGTTGAAAGTTTGATTTCGCACCCGGCGACGATGACACACGCATCGGTTCCGCTTGAAAAACGCGAAAAACTCGGTATTACGGATGGTTTGGTGCGTGTTTCGGTCGGAATTGAAGATGTGGAAGATATTATTTTAGATTTAGATCAAGCACTTAGTTAGTCAAAAGAGTTTATTACGAAAGTCTTAAAAGCCTGTTTAAGTCAAAAGCATTTTTTATTGACTCCCGACTCGAAAGACTCGAAAGACTCGAAAGACTCTATTTAATTATGTTAATTGTTGAAACACACGCTACATCGCACGTAGGACGCGTCCGGCAGGGCAATGAGGATAATTTTCTGATGCTCAATGTCTCGGACTCCAAAACTTGGGTAAGTTCGCAAGAACCGGGTGAGTTTGTCATTGAATCACAAACCTTTAAAATTGACGCAAACGGAACGGTTTTAGCGGTTTCTGATGGAATGGGCGGTGCTTTAGCCGGTGAGGTTGCCAGTAAAATGGCGGTTGAATCGGTCAGCCGCAGATTTCTCGATGAAGACCCGGACGAAACGATTTCGCCGGAACATTATAACGACACGCTCGTTGCCAAACTTTACGACGCGACCGTTCAGGCAAATCACTTGATTCATCAGCAGGGACGCACCGATCCGCAATACAGCGGAATGGGCGCGACATTTACAGCGGTCGGTATTACGCCTCAAGAAGTTAATCTGGTTCAGGTCGGCGACAGCCGCGTTTATTTAATTCGTAACGAACAAATTTATCAGGTTACGAAAGATCAGTCGCTCGTTCAACAATTAATTGATGCCCAACAAATTCTGCCCGAAGAAGCCGAAACTCATTCGCTCAAAAATGTAATCCTGCAGGCTCTCGGAGCGCAACCCGAAATTTTTCCGGTTGCCGCGCGTTTAATCCCCCAACAAAATGATATTTTATTGCTTTGCAGCGATGGTTTATCCAATGAAATCAGCGGTAATGAAATGCAAAGACTGATTTTGGAAAATATTAATCAGCTCGAAGTTGCAGCGGCAGAAATGATTAAAGCCGCTAATGAACGCGGCGGCAAAGATAATATCACTCTTATTCTGGCAAGGATTACCGGCGAAGAACTGCCGGAATCGAACGACGGAGAAATAAAACTTGAATTGTTGGATTTAGGAAATATTCACGATACCGCCGATCAGGATACGGCTGAGATTTTGTAAATTTAATCAAAAAATACTGTAAAGATGAAAAGGTGAAAGATATTTGACTTTCACCTTTTTTATTGCTCATCCCGCCAATCGGGCAGTTCTCTTTTATCCGAAACCGGGCTGACATAAACGGAAGCACCTTCGACACGCTCGATTTTAACCTTTTCGCCTTCGATCAAAGGTCTCGAACTGTCTATCGGAAAAGCCGCCCAGACCGTGCCGTAAGCCTTTACTTCGCCTCTATTTAATGATCCCTGGCTGGCTGATGTAACCGTTCCGATTTGTCCGGGCAAACTGTCAATGCCGGTTTTTTTCAAATCTTCGTCGCCGTGTGAATAAAAATTGGCAAAAATCGTCCGCGACATCGCCGTTAAAGCAATCGAAACAGCGGCAAAAACTAAAAATTGTAGAGCGAAACCAGCTCCTAACCACGCTGCCAAAGCCGCCGCAATTGCGCCGATCCCGAACCAAAGCAGCACAAAACCAAATGTAAAAACTTCGGCGACAATTAAACCAACGCCTAAAATAAACCATAAAATTCCGGCAATTTGTTCCATTCTTTTTCCTCGAAATTTTTAAGATTTCTGACTCATAGTATGACAATTATTTATTGTTTTGTCATTTTAATTATTATTTAGTTTTTGAAAAAGAAAATAATTTTATGCTTGCCTTTGAACTTCAAACTCACACGTGTTAATCTTTTTTTCTGTGCTGCTTGGGTGGCGGAATAGGTAGACGCACAGGACTTATGTTCTTTGAGCATCGGAAGCGAAATCTTCCGTATGAATGGAATCAAATTCGGTGAAACCTTTAAAATGGCAATACCGAGCTAAGTTTGGATTTTTTGTTTTTGCCTCGATAAGTTGGTGTAAGAGCATGACAATTCGGACAGAGTAACCTCAGATTTTCTAAACGATTATCTAAAGAATTTCCATCAATATGGTCAAGTTCAAGCGGAATCGGTTTTCCAAGCCATTCTGTGAGATTACAGTTTGAACATCTTGAAGTTAAATAATTTTCTTTAATCAATCGTTTTTTCAATTTGTTTGAAGAAATACGATTTTCATTATTCAAGTATTTTTCAATAGGGACTCTTGGACCGATTTCTTTGCCTTTATTCCAAAGTTGAAAGGTAAAATGGGAAACATCTAAATTAAAATGAGCAATTGCTCGTTTTAACACAAGATAATTACCACCGCAAGGAACAAGACTAAGTGCTTTTAATGTTTGAGCAAAAGAGTAAGATTCTCTAACTGCGCTTCTTAATTGCATTTCAGTATATTTTCTTAGTTTCATATAAATCCAAAAAAGTGTAGAGACTTGACGGTTCCCGCCTGACTGCTATGAAATTAGTAAAAGGTGAAGGTAAAGTCCAGACCACAAACTGTTTTTTATCAGGCGGCGAAAGCCGTAGTTGGTAAGAAAATCCTGTATCCTTCGGGGTGTGCGGGTTCGATTCCCGCCCCAAGCACCATTTTTAGAATTTGTTTTAGATAAAAGAGTCTTGTTCAATCAAGGCTCTTTTCTTTCTTTAAAGATTTGATTTCATAAATTCTTGCGGCACGGTGATTGCATTTGTTACTTAACGGAATTCTTTCGGGGAGTGAAATAATTTATGAATAAGATTAGAATTTTAATACATATCGGTTTAGTTTTCGCGTTTGGAATTCTCCCTTTCCAGATGGTTGAATCGCAGAGCAGAGTTGATCAAATTTTGATCAGGGAAGCCGAAAAGATCACCAAAGACAGCTTTACTTTTTCGACCAAAACGCCAAAGGGTGCGACTGTTTATTCGGCAAATAAAACGAATTACAAGATGCTGACGGCAATTGATAAAGGATTGTCCGATCTTTTTACGGTGGCGCGTAAAAACGGGTATAAAAAGCGGCTGAATTATTCCGATTACACGATTTTTATCGGAAAAGCCGACCGTACGGCAGACAGTAATAAAAGATATTCGCCCGATATTGCCGTAGATGCCGGGCAATACGCCGGAAGCGTCTATGATCAAGGCGGATTTATTTATGCGGCAGGAATGGTTCTGGCTTATAATCCGATGGCTTTTATAATAGCCGAACACGACAAGGATTTTCAGAGAGTCTCCGATGTCGTCAGATTCGAAGGCGAACATCTCGTTCTATATCACAATGACCGCCGACGCTACAATGAAACCGCCGATCACAGTCAGGGCGGCGGACATCCTATCTTAAAGTAAGAAAAGTGAAAAAGGTTTAAAAGTGGAAAAGTTTTTTCTTCAGGGAATTAAACTTTTCCACTTTTTCACTTTTAAACCTTTTTCACTTTGCAAACTCTTACCCTATATCGTGCAACTCCTAAACCATTTTGTTACGCAAAATGTTAGACATTTATCGGCGAGTGCGTGTAAAATGCCTGAAACCCTTTTATTGAAGCATTTTCAGACATTTAACAATTTAATGGCACAACCATTGCTAATAAACTTCGCGGATACTTTGTTTGATAAAAAATCCGCGAAGATGGAGGTAAGATATGAACTTCTGTCGATTGACGACCAAAATCTTTGCGATTTTTTATTTGCTCTTTGCATTTTCAATTTTTGTTCAGGCACAGACCGAAAACGATTCGAGTATTTACGAACTTCCGGCAGGCACAATTTTCCGGGTTCAGATGGACAACGGGATTAACTCGAAAGTTTCGAGCGTAAATGACACATTTACCGCAACGATTATCGAACCCGTCAGTGTTCGCGGAACAGTCGTAATTCCGATCGGCGCAGTTATTGAAGGAAAAGTTTTAAAGGTAAAACGCGCCGCCATCGGTAATAAAAACGGAAGTTTGCAGGTTTCATTTGAAACTTTGACTTTCGCCGACGGCGAAAAGCGCGAGATCAGAGGAGTTTTGGTTGAAGAATTGATTGCCGAAACTTCGCCGACGACAACGGCTTTATCAATCATCGGCGGAACTGCAATCGGCGGACTTCTCGGCGCGGTTTCGGGAGTTGATAACGGCGCATTGATCGGCGCTGGAATCGGCGCAGGCGCGGGAACGACAGTGGCTTATTTGAGAAAAGGCAAAGATGTCGAGATTGAAACAAAGGAAAAATTCGAGATTAAATTAACCAGAGAAGTTATTTTGCCGGTCAGAGATTTTTGAACAGTTTATAAAAGTTTGATTGTTGTATTTTTCAGCAATCAATATATATAAAAAGCCCGGAGTGAAGGGGAGAGCGCGTCGGGCTTTTTATAAAAAATTTTGAAAATGTAAAAGTTTGGGCATCGTTTTTTCGATGACCAATAAAAAAGCCCAGTGTGAAGGGGAGAGCGCGTTGGGCTTTTTTAATAAAATTGAAAATGATCGGTTTTCCGGTCAAAACAAAAGCCTGATATGAAGGGGAGAGCATATCGGGCTTTTTTATCTTTAAAATTAAATTTTATGTCTCTAAATCCTTTTCCAGAAATGAATTACAAACTTCACTAAATTTGAATTCTTGACACACAAACTTTGCAAAGATAAATTATTTAGTAGAAACTATCTCAAAGATAAAATATTTGGTTAAGCAAGCGGTCTTTGACCGTGTTTCACCGTTGATTTCTAAGGGAAACGCGGTCAAAGACCGCTTGCTTAACTGTCGGGTTAGTAGTTTTGAGATAAATTCTAGATAATTCATATCAATTCAAATTCTTTTCCGCAAATTCAAGAATTTTTGTGTAGGGTTTTCGGCGAAACTCATTTAATTTATGTTTTTTGCCAGAAAATACGCATAAAAACGAGGTTTAATTTTATGACATTTTCCCGACGCGATTTTCTTAAGGCGACCGGTCTTGCGCTCGGCACTCTGGCGCTGCCTTCGTGGGTTTATTCGGCTGATTTGACGAACTCGCCGATGCCCGAAGTTGATAGGAACAAACTTGCCGATGCCGCGCTTTCATTGGCAAAAAAGCGCGGCGCGGAATATGCCGATATTCGCATCAATAAATACCGCATCGAATCGGTTTCAACGCGCGAACGGCAGATTCAGAATGTTTCGCGCGGGCAGAATTTCGGTTTCGGCGTGCGCGTTCTTGTTAAAGGAACGTGGGGTTTTGCCGCCAGTCCTCTGCTGACGGCGGAAGAAGTTCAGCGCGTAACGCGCGAAGCGGTTGACATTGCCAAAGCAAATTCCGTTTTTCAAACCAAACCTATTCGCCTTGCGCCCGCGCCGAAGGCTTCGGGAAATTGGAAAAGCTCGTTTGAACGCGACCCGTTCGATGTGCCGATTGATGAAAAGATCGAGTTTTTAATGAAG